>CAMCMW010000119.1 GCA_945876155.1 uncultured Ruminococcus sp.
TTACGCAATGTGTAGGTGCGTCTCCGAAGATTGTACCGCAAACTTTTTTTGGGAATATCACTCCTGGGGTGTATATGCTGTGTTCTGATGGATTCCGGCATAAGATTACAGCACAGGAAATCCGGGACGCTTTTCAGAAAGATATTCTTTCCAGCCAGGATATTATGCACTCACAGGCAAGAGGTCTGATATCCGCAGTTAAGCAACGGCAGGAGAGAGACAATATTTCTGTTGTGCTGATTCGGGCAGAATGATTTTTTGTCTGTATGCGTAAAGTCTGGGGAATGAGGTGAATCAACGTGATTAAAATCCATGATATTGTAGATGGCAAATATGAGATTCTGAAAGAAATCGGTCATGGCGGAATGTCTACGGTTTATCTGGCAATGGACAAGAACTTGAATAAACAGTGGGCAGTTAAGGAAATCAGAAAGCGTGGCAATGATAAAAACGATCAGGCGGTGGTAAATAGTCTGCTGGTGGAAGCTGGTCTGATGAAAAAACTGGATCACCCTGCTTTGCCGAGAATTGTAGATATTATCAACAGTGAGGAAACCATTTGTATAATCATGGAGTATATTGAAGGCGAAACACTGGAGAAAATACTTGAAAAGTATGGTGCCCAGCCGGAAGATGTAGTGGTGGAATGGGCAATGCAGCTGTGTGATGTTCTGATGTATCTGCATTCACAAAAACCGCCGATTATTTACCGTGACATGAAACCTGGTAATATCATGTTGAAACCGGAGGGGAATCTGAAACTTTTTGACTTCGGAATTGCCAGAGAATATAAAGAAAAGGGTCTTGCGGATACAACAGTCCTTGGAACAAAAGGATACTGTCCGCCGGAACAATACGGCAGTCGCCAGACAGATTCACGTTCTGACATTTATGCTCTGGGTATGACAATGCACCATCTTCTTACCGGAAAAGATCCTCGTGTGGCTGGGTATGAATATGCTTCAATCCGGCAGTATCGTCCGGAGTTGTCCGGCAGTCTGGAGCGAATCATTGACAAGTGTACTGCATTGGATCCGGAAAATCGCTATCAGAGCTGCTCAGAACTGATTTATGCACTGCAAAACAGAGAGCATGATGAGGAAAAGTATATTAAGAAACAGAAACGGAAGTTAGGTACTTTTATTACGCTTTCAGCAATGACTGTTGTATTTGCATTAACTGGTACCGTCCTCCATTTTGTGGCATCTGGCATGAATCGCAGCAATTATGAAAGTCTGATAAGCGTTTCAGAGGCAACTTCCTATTCAGACAAGGTGGAAAGTTACAAAAAAGCAGTTTCTATCTATCCAAATGATACAAGAGCTTATATGAAACTATTGGAGGCATTTGAGTATGAAGGTACATTCGGAAAAGAACAAAACGATGCTTTTCTGGCATTATATAATAAAAATCAGTCTGGTTTTGAAGTCGGAAGTGACGAGTTTTCAGAATTGAATTACAAAGTCGGAATGATGTATTTTAATTACTATATTTCTGAAAGCGGTGAAGTACAATTTTCTGAGCGTGTTCAGAAAGCGTATCCGTTTTTTAAACAGAATTATGAAAATGCGTCTGACAGTTTTGCTGAAAAAAAGTTATCCGATTGTTATTATCAGATTTGTCAGTTCTACAAGACATACATTTTAGCCAATACCAATGTTGAAGAGGCGTCTAAATCAGATTATGAGACGCTGCTGGACACAGTAGATACTGCATTGACTGAGGTGGAAGATGCAGGTGCATATGACCAGCTGACACTTTACAACGGTATTGTTATGTTATTGTATGATCAAAGGTCAAATCTGAAAAGTGCAAATGTAGACGAGAACAGAATTCTGACTATGATGGATACTGTTCATGAGGCATCACAAAATCTTTCTGTGAATAAGGAACAGTCTAAAAAGCTACAGGAAGAAATACATAATTACTTCGATGAATATAGGGGAGCAGTAGAACGAACCTATTCCAATGCGGAGATTGTAACAGGTCTGGCGGAAACGGAGGAAGAGTCTGATGGTTGAAATCATTAATATCCTGTCTGTAATTGCTTTCGCTGCTGCCGGAGTGTGCTTATTACTTGTTATATTTGTATGGTTTCGGTTTAGTATTCTTTCGGTTATCAATGATTTGTCCGGAAAAACAGCAAAGAAAGCGATTGAACAGATTCGCAGCAACAATATGAGAACCGGAGACAAGTCATATCGTTCCAGCCCGGTTAATATCAGCCGGGGACCTCTTACGGAACCTATGCCGGCTGTAACTGCTGCTGAAACAGAGAAATTACCAGGTGAACAAGTCGGAAGTCCTGTACCGGAAACTACGCTGTTGCGTGAGGACGGAAAAACAGAGCTGCTTCTGAATAATGAAAGCACGACAGTTCTGAATAACAGTACAAATCCTGTGGCAGATGTGTCAGAAAGAGCAAAAGCAGAAATCACAATTATAGAGCAGGTTGTACTTATTAACACCAGTGAGGTGATTCCATGAAGAAATATGCGAAAAACAGAATATTGCAGCTTGTGATTATAATAGTCTGTCTGTTTATTTCTTCTGCGTGTGTGCTGGTGGTTCCGGTTGCACATAACCGAAAAGCATTGACAATGATTTGCTCCGGATTGTTCTGGGGATTTCTCTTTGCAGGCTATTTAATGTTCTGGCTTGTAAATCACTTCCGGAAAAAGCAGATGGCAACCAGAGGTAAAATTGGAATTGTGACATTTTTCCGGAATACTCCTGCGAAACTGATGGATTGTATTTGCATCGCAGGAATTGTTTTGCTGATTATCTCTGTTAAAGCAGAGTTTTTGCAAGGGTATTTGCAATATATTATATCTTTTTTAGTTTTATTTTCGTTTCATATGCACTGTATTCTGAATGGAGAAAATTTTCAATATATGTGCAATGAGATAAGGAGATGTTTGGAATGAAGAAGGAAAAAAGGTTTTGGAAACGAATTGCGGCGGCGGTATCGTCTGCGGCAGTTATGCTGGTAAGTGTGCCGACAAGTCAGCTTATTATTTCGTTTGCGGAAGAAAATAGTACAGCAGATTCTTCAAGTATCGGTGACAGTTCTTCTGCTGCTGAGAGTGAGATACAGCAAGATGAGGAACAGGAGAATGTTGTTACATTGACTGGTTATATTACATCTGGTGGTGTACCAGTTTCAGGTGCTGTAATCAGTTTATCAACTGATGAAACTGTCAGCTGTATTTCAGATGTTAATGGCTTGTATACATTGAATAATGTCGTTAAAGCAGATTCCTATGAAATTATTGTGAATCGTGGTGAAGGCTTTGAAACAGAGACTATTACAATCACTCAGGATAATCCCAATGTTGAAGTTACACCTTATTATGATGTTACTATGAATGTTGAAGGATATAATTTTTATATTTTAGATGAATCATATAATGACATTGAGGCACAGCCAACATTTAAATTAAAAAAAGACAGTGAGCTGTGGTTCAGGGCAGAAGCATTAAATTATGGTGAGCAGGTGACTGTTAACGATGTTGTTTTAACAGATGTAAGAGAATATAATGGAATTAATTATTATGTTATATTGATAGATGATGCAAAGGAAATAGGCATTTTACAGGATACTGGAGAACCTGTTTATAGTTTTGAAGACGATAATTATAAAAACGAAAAAGATGGAATAAATATTATCTGGGAAAATATTCCTTCAGGTGCTAAGACATTATATTATGCTAATCTGACAAATGAACTTAATTCAGATGAAGCAGAAAGTTTAAAAGAATGTGTGGAAGAATACAGCGGTATATATGACAATGTGGGCTCAGCCGAGGTGAATGGTTCTGAATGTACAGTCAATGTTACAGATAACGGAAACTATTATTTCTGTTTTGAAGACTCAAACGGAAAGTTATCTCAGGTATATAGGATAGATATAGATAAAATTGATAAAGTCAGACCGACAATCAAGGTAGAGTCAGTTGTTGTTAAAAATGACTCTGAAAATAAATCTGCAACTATAACAGTGTCTGTTTCTGATGATAAGAGCGGAGTAAAATCTGTTTCGTTATCAAACGGAGATACACTGGATTCAGGTAAGGCTGTTGATGGCAGATATGTATTTAGTAATATTAAAGAAAGTGATTTGAAAAATATCAGCATTACTGCAGAAGATAATGCCGGAAACAAAACATCTGATGAGAATGCAGTGAAAATTGATGATAATGATTTCAGACTGGAAGTTTCTTATAATGATTCCAGCTGGAGACAATATAAAACAATAAATGTGGCAGTAAACCAGGAGGCAGCCGTCTCTCTGGGAAAGGAGAGTATATCTTTACCGGACGAAAAGGATTCACTGGAGTGTTCTTTTGAGATTAATAAACAGGGAGGATATACCGTAACCGCTGTCAATAGTGATGGAATATCTGTATCATGTGATTTTGAAATAGAGAAGATAGATACTGTTGACCCTGTACTTACAAGTATAAGCAATAATTCTGACTGGAATGAAAATGGAAATGCGGCTTATATAGTAAATGGTACATTTAACTATAAAAACGGTGAAAATGACGGAAGTCCCATTACAGAAATTTATTATCAGTTAGTAGAAGAAGGAAAGGATATTGATTCATCAAATAAAACTGAACTTGTACAAGGTGAGGACTGGAAAGATGAATCCGGGAATGTTTCATTTACTGTCAGGATAAAAGAAAAAAACTTTTATGGTAAATGTTATGTTTTTGCAAAAGATGAGGCAGGTAATCAGTCTGAGTGGCAGTGTTCAGCAGACAACATTGCAATAGATTCCAATCCGCCTATTATAGATTCAGTTAAGTATACAACAAATGTAATCGATTCTGATGATTCAAAGGGATTTATAAAAACTATTGCAAACAGCTTGTCGTTTGGTTTGCTGTACAGAGATTATGTCAGGATTTCTGTAAAGGCGCATGATGATGATTCGTATGATTATTCCAGTGGAATATCAGAACTTCAATGGGCATTTGTTCCGTACAATCCGGAGAATACTGATTCTGATATTAATGTTTACGATATTCAGGATTGGAGAAACTGGGAAGATATCGGTGGATTTGAATCAGCCGCACAAAGAGTTGACATAATTATTACTGCTAATGAATTAGGAAACGTAAGAGGAACATTCTTTGTACGTGTAAAAGACCAGGTGGAATACACTTATGCGGAAATAAAAACAGATCCGGAAAATGAAAAACATAGTGAAGTTATTTATATCATTCTGGACAATGAGAAACCTGGTAGTCCAAAAATAACTGCAAAAGCCGGTAAATCAAACTATTCAGCCGGCAAATGGACAAAGGAAGATGTTGAAATAACACTTTCCGGCGGTGAAACATTGTCCGGTGTAGACTATTACGAATATGCAATTGATTACAAAGATGACAGTAAAACAGATAAGCCGTCAAATCGAAATGCAGTTGATGCCAGCTGGTTTACTGTTCCGGAAAGCAACAGTATTACAGTTTCCGGAGACACAAACGCCACCTACTATTTCCGCGCAATTTCCAATACAGGAGTTGTCGGTGAAGAAGCGTCCATCTATGTGACGATTCAGAATACATCTCCGGAAAATGCCAAAGTAACGATTCCTGAACCGAATGGTAAAAACAGTTGGTTCGTGAATATTCCGAAGATTACTGTAAATGAACCTGCTGTCAATTTATTTGCGGCAGATGTTACAACTTATTACGCACTCTGGAATACTCAGGCAGGCGAGAGAGAGCCGAAAGGTACAATTTTAAATGCAGGTAACAGACCGAAAATCCCGGGTGATGGC
>CAMCMW010000120.1 GCA_945876155.1 uncultured Ruminococcus sp.
GGCGGTTCATTTAAATCGCTGCGCTCTTAAATGAATAAAGCCGCCGTGGATAAATTGAGTTTGGGTTAGCTGATTTGTGTCATTAGTCAACGTGTTTTTGCGTAAAAGAACGGCGGCTTTTTAAGAGTTTCGCCCTCTGCGGAGGGCGACAAGGGGACCGCCGTCCCCTTTGAACCCCTGCAGCCTTTGAAAAGGCTGGCGAAACTTTTGTATTAGTAACTACTGCAAAATGTCTTTTTTGACGGCTTTACGGATGACCACTGGTCGTCCGTTTTTTTTATTACAATTCAGTTACACTTTTTTCTTATTTGCATATTATAATACAAAAAACCATTGTTTTCAGGCTATTGGTGAGGAGGTAAAAAAATGAACAGCGAAATTATTGTTGCACTGATTTCACTTCTGGGAACGTTCGGCGGAACACTCAGCGGTATTTTCGTTTCGTCAAAAATGACAAACTACCGCCTGCAGCAGCTTGAAAACAAAGTCGCTGAACACAACAACTTCGCAAGGCGTATGCCAGTGCTGGAAGAGAAGATTGAAGTCGCCAACCACAGAATAAGCGACCTTGAAAGGAGGGCGGAAAATGGTAAATAAGCTGTTAAAACTGGTAAACGTAAAGAGTATTGTCACCATCATGCTGACCGGTGTTTTTGCGGCACTGTCACTGAAAGGCACAATATCCGGAGAGCAGTTTCTGATGATATTCACCACTGTCATTGCGTTTTACTTCGGAACACAGCATGAAAAAATGGAGGACAAAAAATGACCATAACAAACAGGTTTATCACAAACAACCGACCCTGTGAAAAAAGGGAGAAAACAACTGCAATTGCCGTGCATTATATCGGCAATCCGGGTACTACAGCCGATGCCAACAGGAATTACTTCCAGAACAATAACAATGACGTTTCAAGCAATTTTATTATTGGTCTGGACGGGGAGATACTCTGCTGTATTCCGGACGAGGAAGTCGCATGGTGTACCTGTCAGGCTAATTCCTGGAGCGTTTCGGTTGAGTGCTGCCACCCGGACAGTACCGGAAAATTCAATGATAGGACTTATCAGAGCCTTGTGGAGCTTTGCGCTTATCTTTGCAGAAAGTACGGTCTTGACGAAAATGATATTATACGTCATTATGATGTGACCGGAAAAGTCTGCCCGAAATCCTTTGTCCCCGAAAGCAAGGGAGGTACGGACGATAACAGTAATTCTGCATGGAAAAAGTTCAAAGCAGATGTGAAAAACAGGCTTGAACCGGAAGTACTGGACAAGTCCGGCTACAAAAAGGGCGACGCTACAATAGGCGTCCTTTCTCTGAAAGAACTTCTGCTTATTGCAAAGGTGCTGGGGATAAACAAATTCGGCATGGACAAAAACAGGCATTTCGGCACTGGTACCCTTAACGCCGTAAACTACCTTTTAGAGGTCTGGGGGTACAGTAAAAACGGCATAGCAGGGGAGAAATTTATAAAACGTCTGCACAGCGAAATTGAAAAGAAGGTGAAATAAAATGCTGTATATTGACAAGAATTCCGGTATTCACGTAAGCAGAGGTGACTCGGCAGCGTTGTCCACACAGCCGGAAAAAGTTCTGGAGGACGGTACGACTGAACCGATAATCCTTGATGAAAACTCGTGTGTAATCTTTACTGTGAAATCGAAGTACAGCGGTGACACACTGATAAAGCGCATACTTACGGCTGCGGATTATGTTGAAGGGGTACTGTCCTTTTGTATTCTGCCCGGTGAAACGGATTTTCCGCCAAACGGTTATGAGTACAGCTTTATGTACATTCCCGATATGACAAGTCCGGACCAGGCTTATACTTATGCGCAGGGAATATTTGAAATAATGCACTCGGTAAGCAGAGTGAGCGATCTGGCAGGTGATGAAAATGGCAATGATTAGCGGAACGGTTTCAGCCGGTGGTTTAGTATCAGGACAGGTAAGGACAGCAGAGGCAGCTAAGGTGGAGCTGGTGTTTGCAAGCCGGTCTGAATTTCCCGATGCCGGAAAACCGGACAGGCTTTATGTGGCTACTGATGAAAATGCGGCTTACAGGTTTGACGCAGAGCAGAATATTTATGTGCGTTTAAATCAGTTTGATGCGATTCAGTGCAGACTTGCAGATGAATAAGTAATTACAATATAATAGTATAGGTAAATACAAAAATGGACGTTCTTTTAAAGAGCGTCCATTTTATATAGTGAACGCAAAAAAGATTTTTACGTTCAATATGTTTATTTATTTTTATAGCCTCGCACATCCGCTTACTTCGTTCGCTCCGTGCGTATCGGCTAATAGTAAACTAAAAATAAATTTTTGTTTACTATTAATTTTTATCTCTCCACAGGAGAAACAATCGGTTTTCCGGTATTGTCAAGCAGGGGAGTCATGCCGCCTGAATATCCTGACATATGATACAGGTAATTAACACCGGTTTCTTTGTCAACCCAGATTTCAGTAACCTCAAGCTGACCCTGTTTGTAGATTCTTTCAAATCTCTTGTCGTCTTTTGCCATTGGTTCTTTTCTCCTTTTAAGTTAAAAACTATCAGTCTATCTTCGTAAATCTCGGCTGACCGTCTGCAACACCCACGAACAGTGACTTAGGTCTTGCCCAGAGTTCGCCGTCTGACAGCGATTTGTAAATTACAAGTTCTTCAAGAGTTTCGCTGTGCTTTGCAACTGAAACAACTTCGTACTCGCCGCCCTTGTAGTGACGGTACTTTCCGCCGATAACGATTTCAGTTTCAGCTGGGATTTCTTCCTTCTCCGGCTCAGGTTCTTCATTGAGGAATGCGTCCTCAACAATAATCATGGAGGAGAACGGCGGCATCTTTATATAAGCGTTGCCGTTTTCAACGTTTACACGCTGACCGCTTAATGCGTCAACAAGCGCCGGACGGTTTGTGTTGAAACAGAGGTCGTAATCTCTGTCCTCAAGGTTGAGGGCAACAAATACCTGCTGTTCGTTGAGTTCCTTTAAGAAGAGCATCTGCTGATTGCGGATAATCATTGTGTAGTATTTTCCGGTTCTCAGTGCCGGGTACGCTTTGTAGATACGTCCCAGCTTGACGATATGCTCGTAAAGCTTAGTGTTCTTGTCCGGAATATCGCCCAGATTAAGGCATGGTCTGAGATTATCATCGGAATTGTTTTCCTTGACGCCCTTTACGCCGAACTCACCGCCGTAATAAATCGACGGAATACCCGGCATACAGTAAAGCAGTGTATAGACATTGCAAAGGTGCTCCGGATTTGTGAGAGTGCTTGCGATACGGTTTACATCGTGGTTGTCAACGAATGTATAGAGATTGATGTTCGGGTAAATCGCATTGCTGCCTGACTGACGGTTGATTGAGTAGTCAATCTCGAAGTAGTTCTTGGTATTGTGTGAAGAGTAGATACCCTTGTAGCACTCGTAGTTGGTAACGCTGTCCAGCATTTCAGGGTTAGCCCAGCGGTTGTAGTCACCGAAAATAATCTCACCCATAAGCCAGAACTCCGGATTCTTACCCTTGCAGAAGTTTCTGATTCTCTTGAAGAAGTCGAACTCGATACAGTCAGCGGCGTCGAAACGGATACCGTCGATTTTGAATTCTTTCATCCAGTAGTTTACTGCGTCGATAAGGTGGTCGCAGACACCCGGATTTCTTAAATTAAGCTTTACAAGGTTATAGTGACCGTTCCAGCCCTCGTACCAGAAATTGTCTCCGCACGGACTCTGACCGTCAAAATTCAGATTCTGGAACCAGTCGCAGTACTGTGAATTTCTTCCGTTCTGCTGAATATCCACAAACTGCGGGAACTTTCTGCCGACGTGATTGAAAACGCCGTCTAAAATAATGCGGATTCCGTTTTCATGGAGCTGTTCGCAGATTTTCTTGAAAGACTCGTTGTCGCCAAGACGTCTGTCAATGGTCTTGTAGTCGATAGTGTCATAGCCGTGTTCAACGGACTCGAAAACCGGTCCGAGGTAAACAGCGTCTATATTCATTTCCTTAAGGTGAGGAATCCAGTCGATAAGCTTGTCCAGACGGTACTGAACCGGACCTCCCTCGTTTACCTTCGGTGCTCCGCAGAACCCGAGAGGGTAAATGTGATAAATGATTGCGTTGTCATACCAGTGATTGCTCATTTTAATTCACCTTTCCTATTTGATTTGGGGCATAAACCACTGATTTTACGGTGTTGCCTCCAGATAGTATGTAGCCTCCATGTCAGCGACGCTGAGAGCGAAAGCAAGAGGGAACATTTCAAAGGCACTGCCAATGCTGTTTCTGTCCTCAATCCCCGAAAAGCCCATGTGATACCTGATAGCAAAGGCCTCCTCCCGTGTAAGCCGCATAAAACCGGAAACTATATAGACCGACTTTTCACCGTGTCCATACGGCAGGCGGTCATTGATAGTATAATAAGGGACTTTCTCCCATACACCCTGGTCATTTTTGGCATTTCTGTAATCAACAGCGTAAAAGTTCATCTTGCACACGTCATGCAGGAGTGAAACGAGGGCGATTGTTTCCTCGCTGTAGTTCATTCTGTAAAGCTCCTTTGTGCGTGGACGTGTAAGGTAGTCCTTTAAGCAGTTGTATACGTTAATGCTGTGTTCGCACAGACCGCCGGCGTAAGAACCGTGATAGCGTGTACTGCACGGTGCCTCAAAAAAATCGCTCTGGTCGGAAAGCAGGTAATTCAAAAGCTTGTCCGAACCCGGTCTGCTGATATTTTCCTGATATATTCTCAGAAATTCTTCTTTTGCGTTTTCAATCATTTGGCTTTACTCCTGTAATTGCAAAATCATTACTTTATTATTTTATCATAAAATTTGTTATTTTTCAATGGTTTATTTGTAAAACCTACAATTATACCTCTATTGTATCACATTTCTGCGGAAAATGGTAGGGAAAATACACAAAAAAATTATGCTGTACAGCCAGACGGATATTTATGCAGATTTTTGGAGAGTTATGCAGAGTTGTTGAATTGTAAATAAATTTGTGTTAAAATGTTATAGAAAAAACAGCTGTTTTGGCAAAAAATTGATTTGATTATAGGAAATGTTTGACTTTTGCAAAAAATAGTGGTAGAATTGTTTTTGAAAAAATTCAAGGAGGACTGTGGAATGAAGTTAAGAAAGAAAATAGCAAGTATGCTCACGGCTATGGTATGCACTGCAAGTATTTGCACTGGTGGGTACGGCTCTATGATTGGTGATGCGGTAACCGCAGATACTTATGAGGATTCGGAAAGTACACTTTTAGGTGACGTCTCCGGAAATGGCGAGATTGACCTTCAGGATGCAATCCTGATAGGCAAAAGTATACTTTTTTCGAATGCATCACAATATGATGAAATCGGCGATTACAATGGAGATGGCAAATGTAATGTTTATGATATGGCAAGCATTTGCAAGAAATTAATAGGAGCGCCTGCTGTGCCGTCCGATTCATGTAATACTTTTGCAGATGTGCCGGGGGCAGGAATTAGTGTAGGAAGTGCAAGTGCGGAAGTTGGTTCAGGAACTATAACTCTGCCTTTATCGCTTGAGGGTGACCTGACCTCAAATGGCTGTATTATATCAGTCAAATATGATGATGGTTTAACGTTCAATTATTTAGACGGTTCGATTGTGTCTAATAATGACACTCCGGGAGAGGTAAAAGCGGCATTTGTTGACCCAACCGGATTGGAAAAAGATTTTGCTTCACTTGAATTCTCTTGCCCTGATACTGCTGGAACATATAACGTTGATGTGA
>CAMCMW010000121.1 GCA_945876155.1 uncultured Ruminococcus sp.
TTCATACCAGGGTTTGCCGTCATTTTTGAACTTCAGTGCCATAAAAAGAGCGTAATCGTCAAGCCACGACTTGTTTTTCTCGACGAAACTGCTGTACTTTTTGGAAATATCACGCCTGTAAACCTTGTAAGCCTGTTTGAGAACCTTAAAGCAGTTTGCATAGATACGGCTGTAATTTACACGGTGGGGGTTGTCCTGCCATTTTATGTTCTGGTAATCGGATTTTTTAAGAAGACCCTCCTGTTTGAGAGTTTCAAAGTCAATGAAATAGGGGTTTCCGGCATAAACTGAAAATGACTGGTATGGTGAATCCCCGTAGCTTGTAGGGGAGAGGGGGAGAATCTGCCAGCATTTAACTCCGGATTCAGCAAGAAAATCGACAAAATCATAAGCTGCTTTTCCCATTTTTCCGATACCGTATTCAGACGGAAGGCTGGAAATGTGCATTAAAATTCCGCTTTTTCTCATAAACAAACTCCATTCTGCCGTTATAAGCGGCGTTATTGTGTGATAATGCCTTACTGTATTCTTAATGTATAAAAAACGCAGAAAAAATCATAATAAACCTGTAACGGAACCGCTTGTCCGGCGTTTCCGCATGATTAGGAGGCGTTATCTTGGAATCAATCGGAACAAGAGCATTTGTATTTCTGACCGGCTGTTTTGTATACAGTCTGCTGGAGGTTTCCTCACGGGGGTTCACCCACTGGACTATGACTCTCACAGGCGGACTGATACTGACAATTCTCTACGAAATGTTCACGCATCTGAAAAAAATTCCGCTGTGGCAGAAATGTATTTTAGGCTCTCTGATTATAACCGCTGTAGAATTTACAGTGGGGGTAATAGTAAATATAATTTTCGGCTGGAATGTCTGGAACTATTCCGATATGCCGCTTAATATACGGGGACAGGTCTGTCTGCCCTTTACTGTTTTATGGTTTTTTCTGTGTATACCTGCTGCATTTGTCTGCAATGCAATACAAAACAGATTTGAATAAGCAGTTCACTACTATTATAACATTAAACCCCCTTATTTATCAAGGGGGTTTATTAAATTTGGTATAAAAAATGAGGGCTACAAAAACTGTATCCCTCGTTTTCGCTGTCGGTCAGAACGGTTTTTCAGATGAGTTTTTTATAAAGTTCCACTTCAAAACCGTCAATTTTAGTTTTTCCCCTGTCTGAAATGATTCCATGTCTGAGCAGGTAATTGTGATCCGAATTGTTGAAAAGCTTTCCCACATTGCCTCTGAGAGATAAATCTTCATTTTTCCAGTCCGGTTCATCGGATAACAGCTGAGAAACTGTAAAATTTTCTCCTGCATTGAGCTTAGCAGCGATTGAAATTGCCTTGTCTAAATAAGCGTCTCTTTTGTTGGTGTTCATAATCATAATAATTTCCTCCTTAGTAACTTAAAACGTTCACCAATACTTACTGATTGACTACCCTATAGGGTGACTTCCGTGTTTATAGTATATCATATCCATAGCTATATGTCAATAGAGAAAAGCGGTCAATTTCGTAGAAATCAACCGCTTGAATTTGTATAATATTACTAAACTTTTAAATATTGCTGCTGTTTTTTTTTGCCTTCCTTGTCCTGCTCTATTGGAACAATAACACCGGATTTCAAATACTTGTTTCGCTTTTCATTGCTGAACAGTTTACCAAGCATAAGCCTTGCACCCATATCTGTCTGATTCCACTGATATCCACGAAACAAATCTCTTACATAGAATTTTTTCCCGGATTCAATTTTTTCAATCTGTTCCATAGCCTCGTAAAAAAGCTGCTCAACATCTTCAAAAACGTTGTCGTCGTTCATGCAAAACTCCTTATCTTATCTTAGTACCCGGAGCAACGTCATCATCAAGGAATACCACCTTAACTCCGCCGTCCGGCATATCAGCGGCACAAATCATACCCATACTCTCCTCACCGCAGAGTTTTGCAGGTTTAAGGTTTGCAACCACGATAACAGTCTTGCCTATCAGTTCTTCCGGCTTGTAGTGTTCAGCAATACCTGAAACCACCTGTCTGCCGCCCATACCGTCGTCAAGCTGTAATTTAAGCAGTTTCTTGGACTTCTTAACCTTTTCGCAGTCCTTGACCTTTGCGGCACGGAGTTCAGTCTTAAAGAAATCGTCGATTGTGATTTCCGGAGCAAGCTCGATTTTCTGCTGTGCCTTTTCAGCCTCAGCCATCTGTGCCTCAATAAGCTTGTTGAGTTCGTCAATTTCCTTTTCAGTGTCGATTCTCGGGAAGAGAACTTCGCCTTTCTTTACGGTTACATTTTCCGGCAGTACACCAAATTTTCCGGCATTTTCATAGGAAACAGCGTTTTCGTCTGCACCTATCTGCTCCCACACCTTCGGCATAGTTGTCGGCATAAACGGACAAAGCAGTGATGAAATAATTCTGATAGTATCAAGCAGATTGTAAAGCACAGCCGCAAGTCTCGGCTTGTTTGCCTCGTCTTTTGCAAGTACCCACGGAGCAGTCTCGTCAATGTACTTGTTTGCTCGTGAAACTACCTTGAAAATCTCAGCAAGGGCATTCTGCAGCTGGGTCTTGTCCATGTAACCGTCAACCTTAGCACGCAGCGCAGACGCCTGTGCAATAAGGTCATCATCAAATTCGCCGGACTGCTTTTCATTGGGGATAGTTCCGTCAAAGTACTTTATAACCATAGCAACAGTTCTTGAAACAAGGTTTCCGAGACCGTTTGCAAGGTCGGAATTTATGCGGTTTATCATTATCTCGTTTGAGAAGGAACTGTCTGCACCCAGAGCCATTTCACGCATGATGTGGTAGCGGATAGCGTCAGCGCCGTAGCGTTCGCCCAGTACAAAGGGGTCAACAACGTTGCCGATGGACTTGCTCATTTTCTGTCCGTTAAAGGTTATCCAGCCGTGTACTGCAAGGTGCTTAGGTAAAGGCAGGTCAAGTGCCATAAGCATTGCAGGCCATATAATTGCGTGGAAACGCATGATGTCCTTTGCAACCATGTGGACATCAGCCGGCCAGTACTTTTCAAAGTCACTGTATGTTTCGTTCTGATAACCAAGAGCAGAGATATAGTTTGAGAGTGCGTCTATCCATACATAGACAACGTGGTTTGTATCAAATGTTACAGGAATACCCCACTTAAAGCTGGTTCTTGAAACGCAGAGGTCCTCAAGACCCGGCTTGATGAAGTTGTTTACAAGCTCGACTGCTCTTGTTTTCGGCTGTAAGTAGTCAGTTTCAGTCAGCAGTTTTTCGATTCTGTCGGCGAATGGGGACATTTTAAAAAAGTAAGCCTCTTCCTTTGCCTCGATTACTTCACGTCCGCAGTCAGGACATTTTCCGTCAACGAGCTGGGAGTCAGTCCAGAAGCTTTCGCATGGTGTGCAGTACTTTCCGGAGTATTCGCCCTTGTAGATATAGCCCTTGTCGTACAGTGCCTTGAAGATTTTCTGTACTGTTTCAACGTGGTAATCATCAGTTGTTCTGATATACCTGTCATAGCTGATATTCATGTAGCTCCAGAGTTTTTTGAAGGTCTCGACGATATTGTCAACGTACTCCTTCGGTGTGATACCAGCCTCAGCGGCTTTCTGTTCTATTTTAAGACCGTGTTCATCAGTTCCCGTAAGAAACATTACGTCGTAACCCTGCATTCGTCTGTAACGAGCGATTGAATCGCAGGCAACTGTTGTGTAGCAGTGACCGATATGCGGATTTCCCGACGGATAGTAAATCGGGGTCGTGATGTAAAAAGGTTTTTTTGACATAACTGTTCCTCCTAATTTCCATATACTCTTTATTATACTGCATATTTAACATTTTGTCCAGTATTTCGGAGGAAATTAATGAAATACGTGTTGTAAACAGATTGACGAATAGTGTAAAAATATGTATAATTATTATATTGTCGGCTCTTTCCGCAAGGAGGGAGGTGGAACGTATGGATTATTTGATAGCCTTTATTTTGTCTGTTGTGGCAAGTGTGACTGGCAACTACATAAACAAGTGGTTAGACAGATACATGAGCAAGAGGCTAGACAGACATGATTCCGACAATTAGCCCAAAAAGAACCCCCTGGGAGCTGGCACTCCCAGGGGGTTCAATTTTGTGTCCGTATGGAACCATTTGATTGCCTTTGTGGATACTAATATTATATACCACAGAAATATTTTTGTCAAGCATTTTAGAAAATATTCATAGACAGACATGAAAAGCCCGGCAAGCAGCCCGAAAAAAACCAGGAGTTGCAGCTCCCGGTATTTTTTTGTTTGAGAAACTTAATAATCATTTCTTTTGTGGTTGATTATATTGTATACCATAGAAATAGTTTTGTCAAGGGTTTTTGAGCATGCAGGAATAGAATATATTGAGAATTTGAATATCGCTTAGGACAATTAATAATTTACAGCTGATAATAGGTAATCATCTAAAAATGAGTTTCAAAATATTTATTTGCAGAAAATTTGTGTGTTATACCAAAGCTAAAAATATTGAAAACAATATTAAGGCGCAATCAAAAGTGAATCCAATCCATCCAAGTGTATCTACTCTTATTTTTTTCAATTTAAGTACTACTATTACAGCTAAAGCAACAAGCGCAATTCCTCCTACAATGCACATTCCTCCAATCATATCATTTTTGCTCATTCGATCTGCTGTCATGTATATAACCAATATAATAGCTGAGATAACAGTAAGCGAAAATGAAACTGCATTTGCTGCAACACTGCCTGGGCTACGTGGATTTAAATTTGAATTGTTTATCACATTACCGCACATGGTGCAGAATTTCGCCTGATCCGGATTTTGCGTTCCACATTTCTTACAATACATAATAAATTCCTCCGATTGTACAAATAATAATGTATAAAATCCCCATATGGTATTTTTATATCTATATTATAACATCAAATGGTGCGTTTGTCAACACCAAATGGTGTTCTTTGATATAATTTTTATTATAGATTCAAAGGAGGGAAAGTTATGGCTAATTATCAGAGAATAAAAGATTTAAGGGAGGACGCTGACAAAACCCAGAAACAGGTAGCGGACGATATGTATATGCACGTTTCCCAGTACAGGCGATACGAAAGTGGCGAGCGGGAGATTCCACTGTCCTTTGCCATAGCTCTGTCAAAATATTACAACGTATCTGTTGACTACATTGCCGGACTTACCAACGAAAAAACCATAGTAAACACCAACGACATAACCCCCTCTGACATCAATTTCTTAAACCGTTTCCGAAAGCTTTCCGATATTCAGAAAGGACGAATACTTGAAAGAATGGATATTCTGACTGAAAGGGAAATATAGAAGAATTAAGAGCGTATCTTTTCAGGTGCGCTCTTTTAAAATTATTTCCCGAAAAAAGTGTAACCTTTTGAAATCAGAATGCGTATATATTAGTGAAAGCCGTCAGAAGGTGGGTAACAGATTGAAAGACAAACGTTTGATCATAAGACTGAAGAAAAACGCTGCCGGAGCGCTTGACAGTATCATCAACAAATATTCCTCGTATGTATATACTGTTGTTTACAATATTATGTCCGGAGCAATGACCCAAGAGGATATAGAAGAAACAGTGAGCGACGCATTTATAAAGCTATGGAAAAACTCCGGCTTTTTGCAGGAGGACAAGCCGCTGCTGCCATATCTTTCCGTCATTGCAGCTAATGACGCACGGAACAGACTGCGAAAGTGTAAAAACTACGCTTTCTGCGACAACAG
>CAMCMW010000122.1 GCA_945876155.1 uncultured Ruminococcus sp.
GTGCATGGAATGACAAGTGGAGCAATATCGGTCAGACAGAGGGAGAGGACGCAAAGCCTCATGCACATATTCTCTACGGTGCTCTTGTAGGCGGTCCTAACTCTGACGGTGATTACACAGACAAGATTGGCGAGTATCAGTATTCTGAGGTTGCCATTGACTACAATGCCGGATATACCGCAGCACTGTGCGCTATGGTGGAAAAATACGGCGGTACAACAGACTCTTCATTCCCGCCGACTGAGACTCCTAAGTGGAACGAATTTTTCATGAGAGCGTCGATTAACCAGTCCGCAGAAAGCTTTACAGAAATCAAGGCGTACACTATGAACCACAGTGCATGGCCGGCAAGAACAATAACCAACCTTTCGTATAATTACTATTTTGACATTACTGAACTTGTTGAGGCTGGCTGTTCAATTGATGATGTTTCTGTAAAAATCGGAAATGACCAGCATTCAGGGGACAAGGGAGCTATGTCCATTTCAGACCCTATCCACTATGACGGAAACATTTATTATGTAAAATTGACTTTTGCTGACGGCAGTGTTGTAATGCCGACAGGTCAGTCTGAGCACCGTTCTGAGTGTCAGTTCAGAATTTCAATTCCGGACGCCTTAAAGGATGCAGACGGCAACAGGGTAACATGGGACGCAACAAATGACTATTCCTTCCAGCAGCTTGTACAGGGCGGCGAGGACGCAATGATAGATACCCCGTACATCACAATGTATGACGGCGACAAGCTTATCTGGGGTACAGAGCCGGACGGCACAACTCCGGAGGACGTTACAGACAGCCCGACAAACCCGGACGATGTTTCAAAGCTTGCGGGCGACATCAACATCGACGGCAAATTCAACGTTTCTGACCTTGTTATGCTCAATGAATACCTGTCAGGAGCTTATAATGTTGCAGTTACAGTACAGGGCGGCATCAACGCTGACATGGACAAAAATAACTGGCTCAATTCACTTGATTCAGCTCTTATGAGAAAAAAATTACTCTGATTTTATAAAAGCCTCCTTATTTAAGGGGGCTTTTTTCATGGTTAAAATGCACAAAAATATATGGTAATATTCATACAACCAAACAAAATTTACAAAAACGCTTTACAAGAATGTGTAAATATATTATAATTAATACGAAAAAAAGTTGTGAAAATTGTGACAAACAGGTTATGATTTGTTAGCAACGGTTTTCGGATTTAAGCGGCATGGCTGAATTTTGCTGCTTATACTTTAATTCATGCTGTACAAAGCATGGATTGAAAAGATACATTGGTATCGCAAACGTTTATTTTTTTATTTTTTTGGGAGGGTAATAACAATGCACAAGAGAATTGCAAAAGTAGTTACAGCAAGCTTAATGGCTGCTGCAATGCTTTCAACAACAGTTGCAACTGTTGTACCAATGAGCGTTTCCGCTGATCTCTGCGTTGGTGAAGTTGAATTCACAAAGAAGGGTCTTCCTTGGCATACTTGTGAAACATCACCTGCTAAACAGACATTCGAGATCACAAGCGACGGCACTTACAAGGTAAAGATCGTTAATCCGGGCGGAGCTGCTGCCGGCGGTGAGTCAAGATGGGATCTTCAGTTCCGTCACAGAAAACTCAGAATCCACAAGGGTCATACATACAAGCTCCACTGGGAAGTAACAGCATCAACAGCCGGTGAAATGGCAACACAGATCGCTTCACTTGACGGTAAGTCACAGTTAGTATGGCACAATAACTCAGGCGCAAACTTCGGAAACGGCTGGAACAATGTTCAGATCAGCCAGGGCAAGAACGTATTTGATGATACATTCACAGCATCAGAAGATATCGAAGTTGCTGAGTGGGCATTCCATTACGGCGGTGCCGGTGAATGGCAGCCTAATGACTGTTTCCCTAAGGATACAGTTCTTGAGTTTGATAATATGTCACTTGAGTGTACAAGTTGTCCTGATGTTGACATTAACGATCCTTCAACATATGATGAGTCAACTTGTAACTGGGATCCAACTGACGATTTCGGTATGAGAAACCGTGACAACAGCAAGCTTAAGAATAACTTCATTTCTGTAAACCAGGTTGGTTACTTCACAAATCTTTCAAAGAAGGCAACTCTTGGTGACAACGCCGGTGCAGGCGCAGAGGCTACTGTAATTTCACTTCCTACATCTTCAATGGAATTTGAAGTTGTTGACGAAAGCGGAAAAACTGTTTATACAGGTCAGACAGAGTACAAGGGTGCTGATAAGGATTCAGGCGATACTGTACACATTCTTGACTTCTCAGATTTCAAGACACCTGGTACATACTCACTCAAATGCGGCGACTATGTAAGTTTCCCATTTGAAATCGGTGATGACATTTACAGCGAGGAAGGTCACAACCTCCTGACAAATGCTATGAACTATTACTATCAGAACCGTTCTGGTATTAATATCGAAGCAGCTTACATCACATCACGTGATGATGAAAAGAGCTCACTTGCACATATCGGCGGACACAACCCTGATACTGCATATGTTCAGTCCAAGTGGGTTAAGGCTTATGCCGGTGAGTTCGACGGTGATAAGACATACACAATCGATGGTACAGGCGGCTGGTACGATGCTGGTGACCATGGTAAATACGTTGTTAACGGCGGTATTTCTGTATGGACTCTCCAGAACATCTACGAGAGAACAGTTGCTCAGGGTAATACTGCAAAGTATGCTGACGGTTCAGGCGCAGTAGTTGTTCCTGAAACTGGTAACGGCGCTCCTGATATTCTTGACGAAACAAAGGTTGAACTTGACTGGATGATGAAGATGGTCGTAAGCTCATCTGACCCATACTGGGGCAAGTATGAAGGTCTTGTATACCACAAGCTGCACGACCACAAGTGGACAGGTCTTGCAACAAGACCATACGACTACGAAGACCAGTGGGGAACGACTCGTATTGTTAAGCCACCGTCATTCGCAGCAACTCTTAACTTCGTAGCTTGTGCTGCACAGGCTGCTCGTCTGTGGGAACAGTATGACCCAACTTATGCAAATCAGCTCCTGACAGCTGCTAAGAAGAGCTATGAAGCAGTTAAGACTAACTTCTATGAATATAAGGATTCAGAAGCTACTAATGAAAAGTCACTTTACGCACCAATGGATCAGGCTATTGGTGGTGGTGCTTACGGTGATACAAACGTTAAGGATGATATGTACTGGGCAGCTTGTGAGCTTTATGCTACAACAGGCGACTCCACATATTACAATGACATCAAGGGATACACTGATGCATTCAAGGTTCTTACAACTCTTGAAGGCGGCGAGAACAATGGTTCATTCAGTTCATTCAACTGGGGAAATACTGCTTCCTGCGGTTCACTGACACTTCTTCTGAACCAGGATAATCTTGCAGATTCTGAAATCTCATCTCTTAAGTCTTCACTTGCTGCTGCAGCTGATGCGTATGTAGCAGAAGAAGAGGCACAGGGTTATGGTTCGCCATATAAGACTGCAAAATTCTCAGATCCAGTTAACATTGGTCCTGGTATAGTAATCGACGGTTATGAATGGGGTTCAAACTCATTTATGATTAACAATGCAATCGTAATGGCTTATGCTTATGACGATACACAGGATGTTAAGTATCTCAATGGTGTTACAACTGCTATGGACTACCTTCTCGGACGCAACCCGCTTTCATTCTCATATGTAACAGGTTACGGTTCATACGCACTCCAGAGACCACACCACAGATACTGGTCTAACGAACTTGACCCGACATTCCCAGAGGCACCAGACGGTATCCTCTCAGGCGGTCCTGGTTCAGGTATGCAGGATCCGTACATCGGCGGTCTTGGATTCCAGAGAGGAACTCTTGCACCACAGAGATGCTACGTTGACTCAATCGAAGCTTGGTCTGTAAACGAGGTTACGATCAACTGGAATGCACCACTCGTTTGGGTAACATCATTCCTCCAGGATGAAGCTGACGTTACACCATCTGAAGACGATCTCGTTGTTAAGCCATCAAGCGTAACAGTTGAAGTTGGCGAAACAGAAAAGCTTAATCCTACAATTAACGGTTCTGCTGTAGACGCAACATATACATCAGGCGATACTTCAGTTGCAACAGTTTCTGCTGACGGTACTGTAACAGGTGTTGCTGCTGGTTCTACAACAATCACTGTATCAGCAGGCGGAAAGACTGTAACAGTTAAGGTTACTGTAACAGCTGGTTCAACAGAGGAAACTGATCCATCAGGCGAAACAAATCCTACAGGTGACGACCCAACAGCTCCTACTGATCGTGATTTAATTGAAAATGCTAAGTGGGGCGATGCAAACGTTGACGGTACTGTTGACGTAGCTGACGTTGTTAAGCTTAACATGTTCCTCCTTAACCAGAGCAAGAACACACTGACAGACCAGGGTATGGTTAATGCTAACTGTGTTTACGATGAATATCTCAACTCATCTGACAGTTCTGTAATTCTGAACTATGTTGCTATGATGGTAGATTACAGCAAACTTGGTCCTCAGTAATTATAATTTTTAAATAAAAAGGGCGTTTTTAACGCCCTTTTTTTGTTTATTATGCAATCTACAATTTCAACAAATATTTTAAATTTCTTATGCAAAAATACGTAATTTATTGACAAATAATCAAAAAAGTGTTATTATATAGATAATGTATATGAATTTTCGGAGTCTGTTTGTCATTTATTGCGGCTGCTGACTTTGTTTGTTATTGCTCTGCCAATTATTCTGGTTTAGTTGCCGGAGCAATAATAAAAATAATTGAAGTTAAAAAAATTGCCGATTTGTCAATGCGTCCACATATTCCTGCATTTCTTCCTTTGAACTGACTTTTTTGCACCCTAAGATAAATGCTCTTTTCTCGGAAACTGACATTTTTGAAAATTGCTCCATTGCAGGTATATTTCTTGAAAGCGCCATACCCAGTCCTAACGGCATTTCGGTGCAGTTGATATAATCTCTGTCCACGTTTATCACCTCAGATTTATTTTTAACGTTTTAATCAAAATTATTCTTCTGAATTTGCATTTTCTTTATTTTAATGATATAATTTATTTGTGAAAGTTTATATAGGAGGTTTGTGATGCCTAATTATTCATACGTCGCCAAAGACGCAAACGGAAAAAATGTCAAAGGTTCTATCGAAGCGGAAGATGAAAAGGACTTTTTTGATAAAATACACCAGAAAGGTCTTTACTGCACTGACTACAACGAAACAGCTGCAAAGGCAAAAAAATCTGTCAAAAAGTTCAAGACAAAAGACCTGGCTTTTAACTGCCGTCAGCTGAGTGCTATGCTGACTTCCGGTCTTACACTGGTCAAAGCGCTGGACATCCTTTCCCGTGAACAGCCAACGGAGAGCGCAAAGGCTGTCTGGAAGGATATTTATGAAAATGTTCAGAAGGGCGAGTCCTTTTCAGCGGCACTGGAAATGCACTCCGGTACTTTTCCTCAGTTTTTGATTTCAATGGTCAATGCCGGTGAATCCAGCGGTTCTCTTGATGTAATCATGCAGAGAATGTCTGACCACTACGCAAAAGAAAACAAGATGAATAACACAGTAAAAAGTGCTATGATGTACCCGATAATTCTGTTGATTATGTCCATCGCTATCGTTATAGGTATGTTCACTTTTATCATGCCGACTTTCGTGGATATGTTTGAAGACCCTT
>CAMCMW010000123.1 GCA_945876155.1 uncultured Ruminococcus sp.
AACCATATTGCCCGATACCATTTTTGAAAAATCCCGAATGTGGTTGAAAATCTCCAGCAGTGTTTCAGACGAAAAGTCAATTGAACCGCAGTATTCACGCTGTTTTTCATTCAGCGGAGTTTCTTTCAGCAGATAGAGATATCCTGTCATGGCATTAAGCGGAGTTCTGAGTTCATGACTCATCTGTGCAAAGAAATTACTCTTGGCACGGTTTGCCCTGTCCGCCTCGTCCCTGGCAGAACGCATTTCCCTTTCCGCAGCTGCACGCTTTTTCAGTTCTTTATACAAAACAAGGGACAGGTGATTGAATATCTCTCCGAAACAGTAAAGTTCCCTTGCCCCCTGGGGAGTTACACGCACTTTTGAAAAATCCTGATGCTCCAGCTGATTCTGTATACTGTCTTCTGAAAGGGCAGCAGCATATTTGTTTAAGGGGCGGACATACAAAACATTCAGTCCAAGAATAAGCAGTCCGATTAGTGCCAGCACCACAACGGAACACCATATCTGCACCACAGAAGCTGTGTCCTGACCCTGTATGGAGCTTTCAACGGAGTGGTTAAGACGCTGGTCCATAACAGACTGAAATTCTTCAATCGGTGACATGATAAGATTTTTCGATTCGTAATAAAAAGAATCATACAAAATCTCAACTGCCTTTTTCTCCATCTGTTCAGCTGAAAGTGATGAATATTTTTCAGGCAGCTCATAATCATACACATACCGTAAATACGCATACAGCTTAGGGTCAGTTTCAAAATCGTTCAGACTCTGATTTCCGGCAAGCAGAGTAAGTTTCATGGATATAGTTTCGGTATCTATCAGCGTATCGGAGTATGCTTTCGCCTCTGTAAGCAGTGCCTGTTCATTTTCCGGCGGGTCATAGGACGAAAGTGCAGAAATAACGTTATCCCTGGTTTTTGTTTCATATACTTCATACCAGTAATTATAGAAATGAATGATTTCTCCGGTCACCGCAAACTTTCTTGCCTCGTCTGTCAGGTAGTCGGAGGCATCTGCCAGCTCTTCTCCTAAATTGTGCAGTTCTATACGGTTCTGCTGTGCGGCAGCCTCTTTCTGAAGACAGGTATTCATATACCGGTTGCTGACAAATATCGTTACAGTCACAACAATGAACAGTAAAATAGATACCGCAGAAATAAGCTTGCTGTCAAATATTTTTAACTTACGTAAGAAAGACCGTCCTGCCATACCCCACACCCTCTGTAAAAAAATAAAGGTACCCTGTGCAGCTTATAAAAGCCGCAGAGCACCTTTGCTATATTTGTATTGTATCATATATACAGGAAGTTGTCAAGAAATCTGAGAAACCACATCTCTGAACTGCTTTACAATTTCATCTGCACTGTTACTGAAAATTCTGATACAAATTCCGGCTGCTGCTCTGGTAACAGCGGTTTCAGTTGTCCGGCTTTGGGGCAGCACCACATTTTCACAGCCGTAAATATACATCATTCCTATATGGGAATACCCTTCAAAAAAGCCCATACCTTTCAGATTTATTTCACAGGGAATGAACCTCTGATTATCCAGAAACTGCATTTTACCGTCCACATACACTGCTGTTCCGGAACGGTATGACTGAAACTGAAACTGCTCGTCCATAGCCTTTCTTCCGCCGGACAGAATATCGCACATTGCAAACTTGCAGTTCCTGTCAAGATGAACTTCTGTGCGGCTGCTGAAAACACTTCCGCCGTAAGGGATAACAGGCGTCGGGAAATAAATAAACGAGGCGTCCTTTTCCACATTGATTTTCACTTTCTGTACCGCACCCTTTTCATCGGCTTTAAAAATTTTTGTGTATGACTGTCCGGTCAGCCTGAATTTCGCTCCCTCCATGACCTGAACTTCAATGTCATAAAAATCACCCTCTAATATTCCGGCACTTGCAGTCATCATCATGACCTCTGTATAATTACCGCAGTAAAAGGGTTTGGCGATTTTGATTGGTGCGGTAAAAAAGCTGTCAGTAACGGCGGTTTTTCCGTTTCTTTGTTCTGCTTTCAGAAAAAGCCTGCTCATTTCAAGTCCTCAAGCAAAACCGATTTTTTTATCCAGTCTATCACG
Organism: uncultured Ruminococcus sp.; assembly: GCA_945876155.1. Classification (GTDB taxonomy): domain Bacteria; phylum Bacillota; class Clostridia; order Oscillospirales; family Ruminococcaceae; genus Porcipelethomonas. Next base: position 2,092 of record CAMCMW010000123.1, read on the forward strand.
CTGTCAACGCCCTCCATAGTCATGAGATTGGTAAACAGAAACGGTCTGCCGCCCCTCATTCTCTCCGAATCCTTTGCCATGACTTCAAGGCTCGCACCTACCATTGGCGCAAGGTCGGTTTTGTTGATTACCAGCAGGTCTGAACGTGTCACACCAGGACCGCCTTTTCGTGGTATCTTCTCACCCTGTGCCACATCAATTACATATACAGACGCATCTGCCAGGTCTGGCGAAAAGGTTGCGGAAAGGTTATCCCCTCCGCTTTCTATAAAGATTATCTGCACGTCGGGGAACTTCTCTGCCATTTCCTCCACTGCCTCAAGGTTCATGGAGCAGTCCTCACGAATTGCTGTATGAGGACAGCCGCCTGTTTCCACTCCCACAATACGCTCCGGCGGCAGCTTTGAGTTTTTAATAAGAAACTCCGCATCTTCCTTTGTATAGATGTCATTAGTCACAACACAAATGCTGTACTCCTCTGACATAATTCTTGTAAGTCTTTCTATAAGTGCCGTTTTGCCTGAACCCACTGGTCCGCCAACACCGATTTTTACATAAGACATATCTCGTTCCTCCCCTATGATATATATAATCTGGAATAAAGCTTTTCATGCTGCATGGAGCGTAAATCAAATCCCGCACCGCTTATTCCCAAGTCGTCTGTATCAGTTTCAATTGCTTTCTGCACGGCTTCCGGAATCTTTTTCATTGCCTCTGCAAGACATTTCTGTCCGTCAAGCTGTCGAAGAGGTACAAGCTTAACTGCATGATTCACCGCAGACGACAAAAGAGTGTAACAGTACATTTCCAGTCCCTGCACAATGTCAGTACCGGTATCTCTTATAAAAAGTCCGAGAGCAACAGGATAACAGCCGCTGCATATTCCGGAATCTATCATTTCTGAATAGCTTTTCAATTCGCTGCATTCTCCCAGTACCTTTTCAGCCTTTATGAATCTGATGCACTGTTTCAGACTGCCGTTTCTCAGTTCCGCCGGGGACTTTGACGCAGTGCATATCTCATCAAGCATTTCCCACGGTTCACCCATTGCCGCTTTTGCCGCAAACCCTAAATCGTTTGCTGGCAGTATGTAAATGTACCCATTTAAATATTCTGTCAAAGTCGGGGCATTGTACACAAGATTTTTCTGTACATAGGTTTCAAGTCCGTTTGACAGCGTAAATGTGCCGACCGGAAAAAGTGAATCCAGCGCCTGTAAAAGCCTTAAATAGCCCCTATTCATGGTGATGACCATGGCTGTGGGTATGTGCATGAGCCTTGCATTCGATATAGCCGTCAAACTTTTCAAACACCTTTTCTGCTGCAAATCCAAGCTTGCAGAGGTATGAGAATGTGGGTTCATCGAAGGGGCATTTCACTGTATTTTCGCCGATTGAAAGGGATAAATGGCGATTACCCAATTCAAAGCAGAGCCTGCCCATTTCCTCCATGGAATGAACATGAACAGAAATCAGACTGCATGGCGCAATTTCAACTGCAATGACCCTGTTTTCATCTTCATAAATTACATCGCCCTCATTGAGAGCCGATTCAGTTTTTATCCCTATATCTTCACCGGAAGAGGTAGTTTTTCTGAGGATTTTCTTGTCACGCTCAAACCAGTCAATTGTAACGTACTCAACTTTCTTTTCAGTTTCTCCGAGCTTACCGTATATTTTTTCCGCAATCATTCTTATTCCTCCGATATCAGAACAGATAATACTTCTGGGTAAGGGGCAGCTGTGACGCCGGTTCACAGGAAATTTTTTCGCCGTCAACCTTAACGATGTATGTTTCCGGGTCTACTGTGATTTCTCCGGTGGTGTCATTGTACTTCATGTCCTTCTTGCCGATGTTTCTGCAGTTTTCCACCGGGAGTATCATTCTCTGAAGTCCCAGCACTTCACCAATTCCGTTTTCAGCCGCCGACTTTGAAACGAAATCCGCACAGCAGCGTTTCACTGCAAGACCGTGCGCACCGAACATTTTAGTATAAACTACAGGCTGAGGGGTCGGGATAGAGGCATTGGCGTCACCCATTTTTGACGCACATATAAATCCGCCCTTGATAATCATTTCCGGTTTCACACCGAACATTTCAGGTTTCCACAAAACCAGGTCTGCCATTTTTCCGGTTTCAACTGAGCCTACGTATTCAGCAATGCCATGAGTGACCGCCGGATTTATGGTGTACTTTGAAACATATCGCTTTACTCTGAAATTATCGTTTCTGTCGCTGTCCTCCGGAAGACTGCCACGCTGATCTTTCATTTTTGAGGCAGTCTGCCATGTCCTTGTAATAACCTCCCCTACTCGTCCCATAGCCTGTGAATCCGAACTCATCATGCTGAAAATTCCCATGTCATGCAGTACATCTTCTGCCGCAATTGTTTCGGGTCGTATACGGGAATCGGCAAACGCAACATCTTCCGGAATCTTGCTGTCCAGATGATGACAAACCATCAGCATATCAAGGTGTTCGTCAATGGTGTTTTTCGTAAACGGCATGGTGGGATTGGTTGAGGAAGGGAGAATATTCGGGAATGCCGCAGCTTTGATAATATCCGGGGCGTGACCGCCTCCTGCTCCCTCTGTGTGATAGGTGTGAATCGTCCGTCCGTCTATTGCATTCAGCGTATCTTCCACAAATCCGCCCTCGTTAAGAGTATCAGTATGAATGGACACCTGAACATCATATTTGTCAGCAACATTCAGCGACTGATTGATAACACCGGGAGTTGCACCCCAGTCCTCATGGATTTTCAGACCGCAGGCACCAGCCTCAATCTGCTCTGCAAGTGTGTTGTAGTCTGCACTGTTACCTTTTCCCAGAAAGCCGAGATTTACAGGATAGTCCTCAGCTGCCTCCAGCATTTTCTCTATGTTGAATCTTCCCGGCGTACAGGTGGTTGCATTTGTTCCGTCAGCCGGACCGGTTCCACCGCCAATCATAGTGGTAATACCGGAATAAAGCGCAGTTTCAATCTGTGTAGGACTGATAAAGTGAATGTGGGTATCATTCCCTCCGGCAGTAACAATAAGTCCCTCTCCGGCAATTGCCTCGGTTGATGCACCAAAAACGAGTGAGGGGGTAACGCCGTCCATGATATCGGGATTTCCTGATTTTCCGATACCGCATATTTTTCCGTCCTTTATGCCGATATCCGCTTTATATATGCCGGTGTAATCTATAATAAGTGCATTGGTAATAACTGTGTCAGGGCATTCGCTGTCCGGTACGCTGCATGACTGTCCCATTCCGTCACGAAGAGATTTTCCGCCGCCGAACTTTGCCTCGTCACCATAGACGGTGTAGTCATTTTCCACTTCAACAATAAGGGAAGTATCTGCGAGCCGCACTCTGTCACCAGTTGTTGGACCGAACATTGCAGCATACTGTTTTCTGTCCATTTTAAACATATCATTCAACCCCCTTGAATCCGAGTAACTTCGCCTTTTCAAAAGCCTTTGCTTTCACTGTTTCATCGTCCATTTTTCCGCACACCAGATTGTTCAGTCCGAAACCGGTTCTGTTTCCGCCGATTTTCACAAGGGTCACATTTTTACTTTCGCCCGGTTCAAACCTG
>CAMCMW010000124.1 GCA_945876155.1 uncultured Ruminococcus sp.
TCAGTGGCAGGTTCAGTGGTCTTTTTGCTTTCGCCAGGAGTTGCACCGTCTGCTATCTCCTGCAAAGTATCCTGTGTATCATCATATATATCAGTTGTCTGGTAATCTGATTCAACTATTTCAGTAATCGGCAGTGCGTCATAGGTAAGGTCAGGCTGATACGGTCTGAAGTACTCATTGAGCAGGTCAACCGTTGCGTTTTTGTGAATCGACCATACGGAATAACCGTTATAATCATCAACACCTTCTCCCGGAACCATGTGGACTGTGACATCATCAAGGTCCATCTTGCTGCCGAAATCTGACAGAATACTCATCTCCTGGAGCGTCAGGTCGGTACCGATATATCCTTTATTATATACCTCTGTCAGGAATTTAGTCAGTTCGACTGTTCCCATATCAAGAGCCTTTTCCATCGCCGCCGCAAGGAAAATACGCTGTGCCTTTACACGTCCGATATCTCCCTCGATATAGCCCTTTCTTGCACGGACAAAAAGCTCTGCCTGTTCACCGTTGAGTACCTGTTCGCCGGCGTAAAGAATCTTATCATAGGAATAGAATACGTCCTCCGGCAGATTTATCGGTATACCGCCTATCAGGTCAACCATATCTACGATATCGTCACAGCCTGTTGTTATATAGCGGTCGATTGGTATTCCGAATGTATCTCTTACAGCGTCAACTGTTCTCTGAATCGGTATAAGGCTTTCGTCACCCAGTGTATATACGCTGTTTATCTTGCCGTTTTCACTGCTTGTATAGTCCGGCACATAGCTGTCACGGGGTATCTGTAGAATATTTATCTTGTCGTTTACAATATCAAAATGGAAAAGCATCATAACGTCGGAATTTGAACGTGACTCGTCAAAGCCCAGGCAGAGAACGGTAAACTGTCCCTCGATAATCTGGTCGTTTGTGAAGTCACGCTTGTCGTCAACCTTTTCCGCCTCACTGTTAAGCTCGTAACTGTTGGTGTCCTTTGACAGAACGCCTTCCTTCTCAACCATTGGCTGACGTGATTTCACCCAGTTTATAATCGAAACATATTCAGTATATGTACTGCCGGTTTTATCTGTTTTGGTCACAGCAATAATCGGGATGTTCAGTACCATAACAGCAATAATTATCAAGCCGACTATTATCGAAACCGCTATTATTATTTTTTCCTGAAGACCGTAGCTTTTCTTTTTGTTATTCTTTTTACTTTTATTTCTGCTGTCCTTCGGGGCAGACTTTGAAGACGGTTTCACGCTACTTTTTTTGCCGGATTTCTTATGTTTTGCCATTACTTTTTCTCCTTATTTTTCTTTCGGGCAAGGTATAAATAATTATACTGATTATACGCCTCAAGTGAATAAACGGGAATATACCCATGCTTTTTCACAACGCTTGTTATGGAAAAGCATACTGCCTCAAGCATTGCCTTGTCAAAATCAGACCAGGCAAGCTTTCTCATTTTGTCAGCGTCCTTATAATCCCTGTCTTTAGAAATCAGGTCGGCAAGATATACAATTTCCTCTAGCCTTGTCATACCTGCTCTGCCGATAGTATGGAATCTTACGGCATTGATAATATCTTTATCTTTTACCCCCAGTTTATCCTGTATATACCACGAGCCAGCCGGACCGTGCCAGAGTGATTTGGAGGAAAGCTCAACGTTGGTTATGGTATCGCATTTGAGAATAAGCCTTTTGAGTTCTTCCGGTTCTTCTTCCTTGCAGATATCGTGAACCAGTCCGGCAAAATAAGCCCTGTCCGGATTTTCCCCGTATTCTTCCGCCAGCTTATATGCCTCCTCCGCAACATTGAGAGAATGAGTATATCTCTTTTTTGAAAGCCGCTTTTCAAGAAGCTTTTTTACTTCATCAACATCATACATCAAAACAAAACTCCCGGATAAAATTCAGATTTACACATACAATTTTTTCAGTATAATATATTTTACTACTTTTCCATTCAAATAGCAAGATAAATCTATATTATTTTTTATCATTTTTCTTATTTCCGATGAAGAAATTGTAACAGCGTCGGCATTTACCACAACGCATCTGCCGCAATCAGACAGTTTTTCCGTCATTTTCAACAATTCATCAGTATCATCTCCGGTACGGGAAACCGCCGCAACCGTGACATTTTCCAGTATTTCACGGTACTCAAACCACGTATCAAAGCTTAAAAGCATATCGCTGCCCACAAGAAGATACAGTTCATCATCGGGAAAATACTCCTTGAAATGCCTTACTGTGTAGACAGTATAGCTTTTTCCCGGCTTTGTGATTTCATAGTCACTCACCTCAAAGCCGTCATAACCCTCACAGGCAAGGCGGCACATTTCAAGCCTGTCCTCAGCCGGAGCGTACTCACTGCTGGATTTGTGGGGAGAAGTGCCGGAAGGGATAAGGATAATTTTCTCCAGACCCAGGGATTCTTTTACCGATAAGGCAAGGTTCATATGCCCGTTGTGAATGGGATTGAAACTGCCGCCGAAAAGTCCGATTTTAGCCATATCAGAGTTTTATGTCAATTACTGGTTCTTTCGGATTTCTCTTGAAAAGCACAAAGCGGCTGCCGATAACCTGTACTACCTCCGAACCGGTTTTCTCTGCGATTTCCTCCGCAGCCTCCCTTGCGGTGTACATACTGTTGTCAAGTACACGCAGCTTTATAAGTTCTCTTTTTCTCAGTGCGTCGTTTACCTGTGAAATAAGCGTATCTGAAATTCCGCCTTTTCCAATCTGAAAAATTGTGTCGGTAGTGCTGGCAATTCCTCTCAAAGCGGCTCTCTGTTTACTGTTAAGCATGGTATTCCTCTTTCTTTTTTAATAGCGAGCAAAGTCCGTCAAGTGCCTTTGCCCTGTGGCTTATTTTGTTTTTTTCCTTAGGACTTATCTGTGCAAAGGACTTCTCCCCGCACATAAATACAGGGTCATAGCCAAAGCCGTTTTCACCCATTGGCTCATATCCGATTTTTCCCCTGCACACGCCTTTAACCAGTTCTTCCCTGCCGTTTTCATCTATAAAGCAGATAACACAGGTAAACTGTGCGCCCCTGTTTTCCTCCGGCACTCCGGAAAGCTCGTTTAAAAGCTTGGCGTTTCTGTCGGCGTCTGTGGCATTTTCTCCGGCGTATCTGTGGGAATAAACTCCCGGTGCGCCCTTTAAGTAGTCCACTTCCAGACCGCTGTCGTCGGCAATTACGGCTGTTTTGCAGCGTTCATAAACTGCTCTCGCCTTGATTGCGGCATTTTCAGCAAAGGTGGTACCAGTTTCCTCAACTTCAAAATCCGCTCCGGCGTCACGCTGAGAAATCACCTCGTATCCTAAAGGGGAAAGAATCTCGGAAATCTCCCTTATCTTATTCTTGTTATTGCTTGCAAGTATTATTTTCTTACTCATCTTCATTTTCCTCCGGCAAATCAGCATCTGCATTTCCCGGCAGCGGTTCAAAGAGTGCATTTACAAAGTCATGGCTGTTAAATGGCTGTAAATCCTCGATTTTCTCGCCCACGCCTATAAGCTTTACCGGTATTCCCAGTTCATTCTTAATGGAAATTACAATGCCGCCCTTTGCAGTACCGTCAAGCTTTGTAAGGACAATACCGCTTATGGGCGCAACCTCACTGAAAAGCTTTGCCTGATTAACTGCGTTCTGACCGGTAGTAGCGTCCAGCACAAGGAGTATTTCCTTTGAGCTTTCCGGCGCTTCACGCTCAATTATCCTGTTCATCTTGGCAAGTTCGTCCATAAGGTTTTTCTTGTTGTGCAGTCTGCCGGCAGTATCGCATATAAGCACGTCACAGCCTCTTGCCTTTGCGGCGGCAATTGCGTCATATACCACAGATGCAGGGTCTGAACCCTCTGCGTGTTTTACAATGTCAACTCCGGCTCTCTGGGTCCACACTTCAAGCTGGTCTATAGCCGCCGCACGGAATGTGTCCGCCGCAGCCACAAGCACCTTTTTACCCTCATTTTTAAAGGAATGACAAAGCTTTCCTATTGTAGTGGTCTTGCCTGCACCGTTTACGCCTATAACCATAATAACAGACGGTGAAACGGAAAGGTCAAGCCCTGTGTCGTCCCCCATCATTTCTGCGACTATCTCCTGTATCATTTCCATAATAAGGGACGGGTCTGTAACGCCTCTTTCCTTGATACGCTTTCTCAGTTCCTCACATATCTGAACAGATGTCTCAACACCCATATCGCTCATTATCATGGTTTCCTCAAGCTGTTCAAAGAGGTCCTCATCTATTTTGGTAAAGGAATTTACAACCTTCTGCATCTTCTTGACCATTGTTTCCTTGGTCTTGCGAAGTCCTTCCTTTATCTTACTGAAAAATCCCATCTGTCATTCCTCCATTTCTACTGCTGTACGGCATCGTCAATGTCCACCTGTTCCATTCTCAGGAGTTTTGAAATGCCGTCCTCCTGCATTGTAACGCCGTAAAGAACGTTTGCCTCTTCCATGGCACTGCGCCTGTGGGTAACAAGTACAAACTGCGTTTTATCCGTAAAGTTTTTCAGATACTGGGCGTACTTTTTTACGTTTACCTCGTCCAGTGCGGCGTCAATCTCATCGAGAATACAAAAGGGCGCCGGACGCAGACGGAGTATGGCAAAATAAATGCAGATAGCAACAAACGACTGCTCTCCTCCCGAAAGGGAAATAAGGTTTTTGATTACCTTACCCGGCGGTGCAACCCTTATTTCAATTCCCGATTCAAGAACGTTTTCCGGGTCATTGAGGATAAGTTCAGCCTTGCCGCCGCCGAAAAGTTCCGTGAAAATTTCCTTGAAGTTATTATTTATTATAACAAAACTTTCCGCAAAAATACGGCACATATCCTCCGTCAGTTCCTCAATGAGCTTTTCAAGTTCTCTCTTTGAGGAGCGCACGTCTGCCAGCTGGTCGGACAGGAACTTGTACCTCTCGGAAACTTCCTTGTATTCCTCGATAGCACCAACGTTTACATTACCCAGCGCTCTTATCTTACCCTTTATCTCGTTCAACTGTTTTGTCGCCGAAACCACGTCCTCGATTTTTTCTGCGATTTCCTCTGCCTCGGAACGTGTCAGCTCGTAAACCTCGTAAAGCTGGTTAATTATGCTGTCGAAGTCACGCTGTGCGGCATTCTTTCTTTCCTCCGACTTGGATATCTCTCCGGAGTACTTTTCCTTAGCCTCGTTAAGTTCCTTAACGCCTTTTCTCAGGTTTTCAACGTAGATATCCTGCTCAGAATGAACAGTCTGCCAGTGCTTTATATCATTATTATACTTCACAACTGCGCCGCTTATTTCCTCAAGGGATTTTTTACGGCTTTCAATTTCCGCTTTTTTCTCGTTTATCAGCGTTTCAAGTTCCTTTTTGCTGTTTTCAAGGGAAAGAAGTGTTTCAGCCGCATTCTGACTGCCGCTTTTTAAATTTTCAAGTTCACGCTCAGCAGATTCCTTGTCCTTTGCAAGCTCAGCCGCCTTGATTTTAAGTGAGGACATCTCAGCGGAAAGTGTCTCTCTCCGACTGCGGATATCTTCCTTTCTGCCCTGTTCCCTTGCAAGATTTTCTTCCGCAGACTTTATAAGCTGCTGGGTTTCCACAAGTTTTTTCTTCGCATTGGCAATAATAAGTGCGGACTTTTCCTTTCTCTCCTTTAAAGAGGAAAGACGGCTTGTATA
>CAMCMW010000125.1 GCA_945876155.1 uncultured Ruminococcus sp.
AAACTGCCCTCACAAAAATCTTTGTGCGGTATTGCTTTATTTTCTTATCAATACTTGACTTTTTTTATTTATGGTGTATAATGATAATAGGAATATTTTTGATTGTATTTTGAAAAGAGGAGGATCATAATTGAAACTTAAAAAGAAAATTATTTCCTGTGCCGCACTGCTGGCAGTCGCTGCATCTTGCATGGCATCAGCTTTCACAGGTTTTACAACCTCGGCTGTTACTGAAGTTGATGACTGCAATGACGACTGGCTCCATGCAGTTGGCAGCAGGCTTTATGACAAGGACGGAAACGAAGTCTGGCTGACTGGTGCAAACTGGTTCGGTCTTAACTGTATCGAGTATTCACCGCATTATCTTTATGCCGGCGATATTGACGATATGCTCTCTGAAGTTGCTGACAGAGGTATCAACGTTATTCGTTTCCCTATTTCAACAGAACTTATCCTTTCATGGATGAACGGTACCCCTTATCAGATAAGCGCCGGCGGTATGCAGGCATGCTACAATCCGCCTGTTGATATGGACGACGGAAACGGAAATATTGTCAAGGCTGGTACTTACGGACATATCAACAAGGACTTTGTTGAAGCCGACGGCAAGACTCTTATTACAAGCGACAGAGGTTTTGACATCATTCTTGACAAATGCAAAAAGTATGGTATAAAGGCATTCATTGATATTCACAGCCCTCATGCTGACAACTCAGGTCATAACTATAATCTCTGGTACGGCAAGGAAACAACTACCGGCGGAACTATGGTAACAACCGATATCTGGATAGAAACCCTTACCTGGCTTGCTGAAAAGTATAACAACAACGATACTCTTATCGGATATGACCTTAAAAATGAGCCTCACGGAAAAGGTCAGGAAGGCGATAAGGCGGCTAAATGGGACGGTTCAACTGATGAAAACAACTGGGCTTATGCTGCTACAAAATGTGCAGAATCCATTCTTGAAGTAAATCCCAATGCGCTTATTTTCATTGAAGGTGTTGAACAGTCACTCAGCGGAGCAATGCCCGGAGATTACTGGGGTATGGCAGACAGACGTGACAATTCACCTTATATCGGTGCATGGTGGGGCGGAAACTTCCGTGGCGCAAGAGAATATCCGATTGTTCCTAAACAGGGTACTTCACAGATAGTTTATTCTCCGCATGATTACGGTCCGTCAGTTTACAATCAGACATGGTTTGACAAGGATTTCACTACTCAGACCCTTCTTGATGACTACTGGTATGACACATGGGCATACCTTAACAAAGAAGAAATTGCTCCTCTGCTCATCGGTGAATGGGGCGGTCATATGGACGGTGCTGAAAACCAGAAATGGATGGAACTTCTTCGTGACTATATGATTGACAACCACATCAACCATACATTCTGGTGTCTTAACACAAACTCAGGTGATACCGGCGGTCTCTGGGCTGGTTTCAGCTATTCCATAGACACCGGAACTACAATAACATGGGAAGAAGAAAAGTATGCACTCTTTGAAAAGGCTCTCTGGCAGACTTCTGAAACAGGAAAATATATCGGTCTTGACCACCAGATACCTCTTGGTTTAAACAACACCGGTATGACTGTAACAGAATATTACAGCAATTACGCTGAAACTGAAGGCAGTAACCTTGACGCAGGAGAAAAAACCGACCCGAAACCGCCGGTAACCACCCCGACAGAAGAACCTACTGAGGCAATTACCACTGTTTCAACTACATCTGTTGTTCCGGATACCACCACAACAACTGTTACAACAGTAAAGGAAACCGATGAACCAACAGACGATACAACAGCTGAAGTACCTTCTATCAGTGCAGATGCGTCAAAATACGGCGATGTTAATACAGACAGGACTGTTGACGTAGCTGATGTAGTAATGCTTAATATGTATCTGCTTAACCCTGAAACCAATGTACTTGATGAAGTTCAGCTGGCAAACGCTGACTGCGAAAGAAATGGAATTATCAATTCATCAGACAGCGCACTTCTGCTTAACTATGTTGCAATGATAATTGATGAAAGTCAATTGGGTGCATAATAAAAGAAAGCTTTGGGAATATTATGTTCTCAAAGCTTTTTCATTTCCAGACACTTAATACACCTTACAGACACCATTCAGACACAATTCAGACACCCCGGCACATTTGTGTGTACTCCTGCAAACCCCATAGAATCAGGCTTTACAGCGTATATCGTACACAATCAGACACCTATACACCATTTTTTCAACTCTGCTTATATCTTATAATATCTGTTATCTGCTTTAATATATTTCATTTTTCCTGAGAACTTATAAAAAGGGTGTCTTGGTGTCTGTTACACGTAGAATTGGGCTTAGTGATGTCTGTCAAGGTGTCTGACGGGTGTCTTTGGTGTCTGTACAAAAAAATTCCCCTGAAAAATCAGGGGATTTTTGATTAACCATCAAGATTCTGAGTTTTTAAAGCATTTACAAAGTCAGCGCCTTTTCCGCCGCTTACATATTCTAAAGCGTCACTGTCATATCCGAATCTTAAAACGCTTGCACAAATTCCAGGATTCTTATTGAATCTGATAGAAACGGTAACAGTATCACCGGCTTTACCGCTTACATTATCTGCCATTACTTCAAATGAACCGTCATTTTTGAAAGTATTGGCTGTTGCATCTCCGCCGACTACGACTGAACCATTTATACCGCTCGCCTTCACTGAAACTGCGCTTATATTTGAGAAATCAAGCCAGTCCACTGTAATCGGGTATGTACCGTCAGCTGTTGTTTCCTTTATCTTGAATGTGGCAGTAATAAATTCACCGTCGAACACATAGTCACCTGAAAGATTCATCCAGAATGCCTGCTGAATTTTCTTTTCTCCCTGGATTACTGCATCTGAATTACTGCTGTTGTTATTATCACTGTTGCTGTTGTTGCCGTCACTATTGCTGTTATTGTTTCCGGCTGAATTATTGCTGTCACCGCCTGTACTGTTTCCGCCGTCACTGTTACTGTTATCATCATTGCCGGGAACGATAACCATATCAGTTGAGCTCATAGCCTGTTCGGCATCAAATGATGACTGGTCAATATTCGATTCACCGTTTGGGTCTGCGTTTGACTGTTCATCTGAGCCACCGCTCTGAGAGGAAGAATCTCCGCTCTGTTCAACAGGGTCCTGTGCAGCGTCAGACGGAGGGATAAACTCGGAAATTTCAAGATCAACTTCCTTTAACTGCTCAGCCTCTTCCGAAGAAAGTGTTGCTGTTTTTATGCCTGTATCAGCTGTACCGTCTTTTTTATCCGAACAAGCTGACATAGATACTGCCATTGCACAGATAACGGCAATTGCAATAATTTTTTTCTTTATGTTCAACATTTTGAATACTCCTTTTAGTCATATAATATATAGTAAACTACAAATTAATTTGGAGTTTACTATTTGCCGATACGCACGCAGCAAACGAAGTGAGCGTATGTGCGAGGCAATTAAAATTATTATGCCAATGATTTTATTATACACTTAAATATTAACAATGTCAACCCTGCTTTTGTGACAATTAACTGAAAATTAATCAGTAATCATGTTATTTACAGCGCTGAACAGTGCTTTGAGTGAGGAATCAATAATATCTGTCTCAATTCCGACACCCCAGTAATTCTTGCCGTCACTGCTTATTCCCACGTAGGAAACAGCCTTGGAAGTGTCACCCTGTTCCATTGCGTGTTCGGTATATGTGTGCAGGTCATACTTGATTCCCAGCATTTTCATAACCGCCTTGCTGACAGCGTTAAGTCTGCCGTTGCCGTGTGCCTTTTCGTTCATGACCTTGCCGTTGTACTCAATGGTAACATTTGCCTCAATACCGTCCTGCTGAACGTAGTGCGCCTCTTTGAGTACCACCGGTGACTGCTTGTTGATAAATGTTTCATTAAATATATCATATACCTCAGAAGGCATCAGTTCTCTGTGGGCATTGTCTGAAACGTGCTTTACCAGATAACCAAAAGGCTCTCTCATTTTCTGCGGCATTACAATACCGAACTGCTGCTCCAGAATATAACCGATACCGCCCTTACCGGACTGGCTGTTGATTCTGATTACATCTGTTTCGTAAACTCTGCCTACGTCCTGTGGGTCGATAGGGAGATAAGGTACAGTCCAGTGCTGGCAGTTTTTCTCCTGACGCCACTTCATACCCTTTGCAATAGCGTCCTGATGTGAACCGCTGAAGGCTGCAAATACCAGCTGACCGCTGTAAGGCTGACGCTCGTAAACTCTCATGCCTGTGATTCTCTCGTAGAGTTCGGTAATTTCAGGCATATTTTCAAAGTTCAGCTCAGGGTCAACACCCTGTGAGAACATATTCATACCCAGAGTTACGATATCAACATTGCCTGTTCTCTCGCCGTTTCCGAAGAGAGTACCCTCAATTCTGTCCGCACCGGCAAGCAGTCCCATTTCGCTGTCTGCAACGGCACAGCCTCTGTCATTGTGGGGGTGGAGTGAAACAATAATGTTTTCACGGTTCAGCAGATTGTCGCACATATACTCAACCTGGTTTGCGTAAACATGAGGCATTGAGTGTGAAACAGTAACCGGCAGATTGATAACCACCTTGTCGTCCGCAGTCGGCTCCCAGATTTTGATTACCTCGTTGCATATCTCCAGAGCAAACTCCGGCTCTGTACCCGTAAAACTTTCCGGAGAGTACTCAAAGCGGTAGTTGCCTGTTGTTGCCTTTTCCCTGTACTGTTTGCACAGCTTTGCGCCCATAACGGCAATGTCAATAATTTCTTCCTTGCTCTTTCTGAAAACCTGTTCACGCTGTGAAACGGAAGTTGAGTTGTAGAGGTGAACGATAACGTTTTTAGCGCCGTCCAGTGCCTCAAAGGTTTTCTTGATAATGTGTTCTCTGGACTGTGTCAGTACCTGAATGGTAACATCATCAGGAATCAGATTCTGCTCAATCAGCGCACGGCAGAATTCGTACTCAGTCTCAGACGCAGCCGGGAAACCGACTTCGATTTCCTTGAATCCGATTTTAACCAGATATTTAAAGAATTCCAGCTTTTCCTCCAGTGTCATTGGATTGATGAGTGCCTGGTTGCCGTCTCTCAGGTCAACGCTGCACCAGATCGGGGCATGGTCTATGTAATCCTTCTGCGCCCACTTCATCGGAGGATTTTTCACCGGAAAATACTGTCTTGTGTACTTTTCAAAATTTTTCATAATACATCTTCCTTTCAGAATTTTTCAGAGATGCAACAAAAAAGCTCCACCTCTTAAATTATAAAGAGGTGAAGCATAAAACTCCACGGTACCACTCTTTTTGGTGCATAAAGCACCCACTCTGCCACATCAGTCAATGCGTATCTCTGTAACGGGAGAACCCGTTTGCGCCTAATTGCCAAAAGCGTTCAGCGAACTGCTCAGGGAGGAGTTATGACCGGTCTGGAATACTGCCTTGCACCGTACGGCAGCTCTCTGAAAATCCATCTGCGGCTTTATTTCCCATCATCGCATTTAGTTGTACTTATATAATATAATATTTTTTTGGATTTGTCAAGGGGTTTTGGAAAATTATTTTTTCATTACTTTACCTCTTTATACTGCGTCATGACCGCCTCAACAAATTCCTGTGCATTTTTCACATTACGGAATGTAATGTCGCC
>CAMCMW010000126.1 GCA_945876155.1 uncultured Ruminococcus sp.
CTGTTATGTAAAGCACAGAGTACAAAACTGAAAATCCGAAAAGACTTTTCTTAGGTCCGAGCTTGTTTACCAGTACCGCAAAAACAAGACGTCCGATAGTCATGAAAGCATAGAAAAGACCGGTAAAGAATGACGCTTTGGAAAGAGGAAAGCCGAGATATTCCGACGCATAGGTAGGCAGCCAGTTCTGAAGACCATGCTCCGGAATGTAGTAAAATCCGCACATAAGTATCAGCCAGATAAACGCCGGATTTTTAACAACGCTCATGTATGTAGTAGGCTTTGCGGTTTCCCCGTCCTTTTTCACATCAGGTATCTTCACCGCAAGTATAAGAAACAGCGCAACAATTCCCACAGCAAACATAATAATGTTGATTACCTGCCATGAACGGAATCCGTCAGCGAATTTTGCGGCAACATTCTGTCCTCCGCTTATACCCACGCCCTGGGTGAAATTGAAAATATTCATCATAAATCCCGGTGACATGAAAAGTATCGGTGTAATGAGATTAACGCTTGTTGAAAGCAGTGTTGACGCTCCCATTGAGAATATCATGCCGCACAGCAGTAAAGTGTAGCTTTTGGTGAAAAAGTAAAGCAGCAGAGCCGACATCCACAGCAGCAGAGTTCCCAGCATGACGTACTTCTTTTTAAACGTATCAAGCAGTTTGCCGCCCACAAAAAGGAATATGAGATTTCCGGCATAGCTTACTGAAATTATCATTGATACCTTTGCCGCCGAAAGCTCAAAAGTGTCCTTGAAAATCGGCGCAAATACGCCCCTGAGAGAATCGCTCATTCCCAGCACTATCATCAGTACATTGCAGAGGACTGCCGCAATAATCTGATTTCTTCTGACTGACTTGTCAGTTATTTTGTTTTCCATATATTATCCCCTTACATGATTTGTTATGCCGTTCTTTTCAGATTTATGTATTCTGATTTCAGCAGATTGTATATCTCAGAACCCTTTTTCTGACCGAACCTTGCAACCAGTTCCTTGTGAAAACTGTTTTTATCCTTTGTTTTCTGCAATGCTGCATTGACCTTTACAATATCGTCAGGTGAGCATTTTTTCAGTATTGAGCAAAGCTTCTGGTAATTGCCGTCGAATTTTTTCAGTTCCATAAATGAGGACTTGAGTGCGGAATATATCGCCTCTCCCCTCTCCTGCTTAAACCGTGCCACAAGCTCCGTATGAAACTCCTGCTTGTCTGCCGTACCCAGAAGTACTGCGCTTATATTTATAATATCACAGGAGGAAAAGTCCGGCAGAAGGGCGCAAAGGGAGTTGTAAAGACTGTCCGGCTTGCGTGAACTGTCCGACTTGACAATTTTTACCTTAGAGGTCTTTTCTCTTGTAACAAAAGTTGCCGCAATTGAAGTCTGCCTTACAACGTCAACGCCGTCCGCA
This sequence comes from uncultured Ruminococcus sp., assembly GCA_945876155.1. Lineage (GTDB taxonomy): Bacteria > Bacillota > Clostridia > Oscillospirales > Ruminococcaceae > Porcipelethomonas. The sequence goes on from CAMCMW010000126.1 coordinate 1,415, forward strand.
AAAAGATAGTTGTCGTAGAAAGACGTGTCGGCGTCAAAGCCCTTGTCGTTGCTTATAATGTAGATGTTCTGGGACGTACCCTTTCCCAGCAGATATCCGGCAAACATAGTCAGCTGAAAATCCAGTGCATTTTTTCCGGCGGAAACTGAAAAATACTTTATCTCCGCTTTGGATTCAACCAGTTTTTTGTGTACCTCAAAGGAAAGACTTCCGGCATTTGTAGTGTAAAAAACGTAAACACTATCGTCCTTTCCAAGCTTTTCAACGCCTCTGAAACCATCGGCATTGACATTTTCATAATCAACAAGATATATAGACATTATTTTTCATTAATCTCCTTTTCCATACTCTTTTTCTGTCTGCTGTTAGTTATATAGTTGCTCAGGAATATACCTGCAATTCCCACAACAGCCGTTGCAAGAAAGATTATCACAGTAACAATCGGCTTTCCTTCACCGAGAGTTGCCCCCATAAATGCGGAAGATGTAACTGACGGTATTCTGGCAAGGGTTGCAATAGTGTAAAACCTGTAAGGCTTTATATCTGTAAGTGACGTCATATAGGAAATGACGTCTTTTGGCGTACCGGGTATCATAAGTATAATAAAGACAATAAGCTCCAGTTTTTTTTCGTCGTGGAGAAATTTGAACTTTTTGAACTTTTCCTCTGATACAAACGCATTGACAAGGGGTCTGCCAAACTTTTTCACGAGATTATATATGATAACAGTCGCTAAGAATATTCCAATCTCGCAAAGCACAAGCCCCCAGAACGCCCCGAAAAGCACTCCCCCGATTATTTCAACAGGTCCTCCCGGGATAAACGCAAGAACAATATGGGTCACTTCCATAAGGACGTACAGGACTGGTGCAAATATCCCGAAACTCTCAACCTTCTGCTGAATTATTATTCTTCCTTCATCTGTTGCAAGCAGCTTTATAAACGGCAGTAATACAAATACCGTCAGCGCAATACAAAGCAATATCATAAATACAACAAAAGAAATTTTCAGTATCTTTTTCCTTTTTGTCATTTAGCTGTTCCTTCTTTTTTATTGCTCCGCCAATTAAACCTTGCCAAATTGGCTGGAGCAATATTTTATTTAAAGTGCCATTTTGCTCTTCACCAGAGGTGACAACCGCAAAATATGGCAAATAGATTTCGGCAAGGTTTTCTTGCCTCATCTATGTCAGAATTTACATATCTTTGTTAGTCCTAACAACTATTATAACATTTTTTTTGAATTTTGCAAGATTAATTTTGCCTTAAACACTTGTAACTTTTAAAAAATGGTGATATAATATGTAGTGTCTAAGCAAAAACATTAAAAAGCTTTGATACGAACACTGAAAGGGGAAATTAATGAAAAGCAGCAAGGCTAATTCAAATATATGGCTTAAACGTGGTGCGTCTGTTCTCGGAATGCTTTATACGATTTTTATATGTATAATTTCTTACCGCTGCGTTTTTTATGAGGTTATTGTTACCCAGCGTGTTTTATTCTGCCTTTTTCTTACCGTTATATCTATTGTGGCAGGAGCAGTGATGATTTATTCACGGAAACAGTTTCTGACAAAGCTTTCCGGGTTTATCATGTTTCCGGCACTGCTGCCGGTAGTACTCCTCTGTTTCGGCAAATGGGAAATGATAATTCCGCTGGCAGCCTGTGCAGTTACCATATTCTTTGCAAGTGCGGCAAATGAGGGGGCAAAGATACTCCTTGGCACAATTTACCTTATGGTCTACATTCTGGCGGCTCTGGCATATTTTATCTTCACAAGCTTTCTTGCGTCACCGGCGGTAAAGGAAACTGTGGAAGAGGGAGTTTCGCCGTCGGGGAAATACCGTTATGAAGTCGTGGACACTACAGACAGTTCCCAGGGAAGTACATCAGTTATTATTGAGCCGAATTACATGGACAAGGAATATGCTCTTGTAACATTCAAGGTGAAGGGATATGACCGCAAGCTTTGTGTTAAAAGACCAAAGACAGAAGTTGAAATCGAGTGGAAAAAAGATGACCTTTATATAAACGGTGAAAGATGGTTTACACCGGAACAGGCTAAAAAAGGAAAATGGTTTGAAAAGGAATCACGCTCCTTTGACTTTATGTAAATCTGGACACTGTTTTATTACAGTGCCATATTATAAACAAAAAAATATTTAATTATCTTATAGGAGGATAATATGAGCGAATTTTTTAAAGGTATTGGAAAGATCCCTTTCGAGGGAAAGGATTCAAAAAATCCGCTGGCATTCAAGCACTATAATCCTGACGAAATCGTAGGCGGCAAGACTATGAGAGAGCAGCTTAAATTTGCACTTTCATGGTGGCACACAATGGGCGGTGACGGAACTGATATGTTCGGCTGCGGTACTACAGACAAAACATGGGGCGAGTCTGACAGCGTTGCAAGAGCAAAGGCTAAGGTTGACGCTGCTTTTGAAATCATGGACAAGCTTTCTATCGACTATTTCTGTTTCCATGACCGTGACCTCTCTCCTGAATACGGTTCACTGGCTGAAACAAACGCAAAGCTTGACGAAATCACTGATTACATAAAGGCTAAGCAGGCTGAAACAGGCAAGAAGTGTCTGTGGGGTACTGCAAAGTGCTTTGACCACCCGAGATTCATGCACGGTGCAGGCACATCCCCTTCCGCTGACGTTTTCGCATTCTCCGCAGCACAGATAAAGAAGGCTGTCGAGGCTACTGTTAAGCTGGGCGGCAACGGTTATGTATTCTGGGGCGGCAGAGAAGGCTACGAAACACTCCTCAACACAAACATGGGACTTGAACAGGACAACATGGCTCGTCTTATGAAGATGACTGTTGAATACGCACGTTCAATCGGCTACAAGGGCGATTTCTACATCGAACCAAAGCCAAAGGAACCAACAAAGCACCAGTATGACTTTGACACAGCAACAGTTCTGGGATTCCTGAGAAAATACGGTCTTGACAAGGACTTCAAGATGAACATTGAGGCTAACCATGCAACACTTGCACAGCACACATTCCAGCACGAGCTGAGAGTTGCAAGAGAAAACGGCGTGTTCGGTTCAATCGACGCAAACCAGGGCGACACACTTTTAGGCTGGGATACTGACCAGTTCCCGACAAACGTTTATGAAACTGCTCTTTGTATGTACGAAGTACTCAAGGCTGGCGGCTTTACAAACGGCGGTCTGAACTTCGACGCTAAGGCAAGAAGAGGCTCATTCGAGCTTGAAGACATCTTCCACAGCTACATTGCTGGTATGGACGCTTTCGCTCTCGGTCTGAAGATTGCTCAGAAGATGATTGACGACGGCAGAATCGACAAGTTTGTTGCTGACAGGTACGCAAGCTGGACAACAGGCATCGGCAAGGACATTATCGACGGCAAGGCTGATATGGCTGCACTTGAAAAGTATGCACTTGAAAAGGGCGAGGTTGTTGACTCTCTCGGCAGCGGACGTCAGGAAATGCTGGAAAATATCATGAACGATATTATGTTCAGCCTTTAATAAAATATAATTTCGATCAGGCATTTTTTCGGTTGAAATTCTGTCATTGACGGAAAAAGGGTGCTTTTATTTCCGAAAGCACCCTTTTTTCTTAAGGTAAAAAATTATGAAAATATATGCAGTAAAACTGCTGTTTCAGTACACTGTTGAAAATGAAAACCGCAGATTTTATGAGGAAAGTATCAGACTTTTTCACGCTGATTCTCCCGACCAGGCTTTTGAAAAGTCTGAAGCAATGGCTGCCGGTGAAACAGATGAATATGTAAATACAGACGGCAAAAAGGTTAAGTACAGCTTTTATGACAGCGTGGGAACGTTCTGGCTTTTTGATGAGCCGGAATTTGAGGACGGAACAGAGGTCTATTCCGTATTTTTTGAAATGGAAAATCCGGAGGACAACCCCATAGAAAAGCGGTATAAATGCTGCTCCGTGGAAGATATGTATCCGCTGAGAAATGCTGAATTAAATCACGGAAAGGAAAATTAATATGAGTGCATGGAGTCACAGAATCTTTGATGATGATATAACCCTTGACTGCTTAGGCGACCTTAACGCAAGTGAAGATATTGTTCAGGCTTTAGAAAGCTTTTTATCCGAGGCTCTTGAATATGCCGACGATTATCTTGATTATGATGCCGGAGCTTATGGTCTTGCAGCAGCCTGTGTAATTGACGCAAAGCTTAACGGACTTGAACTGGAACTTTTATCAGACGGCTGTGCGGAAGAAGAACTCAAT
>CAMCMW010000127.1 GCA_945876155.1 uncultured Ruminococcus sp.
TGAATCTGAATGATATTTCTGCTGCCCTGATATTCTACCTCAATTGTCTGATTTTCTGCCTGTGACAAATCAATGGTGTATAAAACTTTACCATTCTGAATGATATTTACTGTCTGTCCATGAGGACGAAGTAACTGCCATAAGATACCTATAATTCCGGCTGCAAAAATCAAAATGCAGACGATTATCCAGAATTTTTTTGTTTTCATCGGTGAATCACTTCCACCTGCAGATTTGAGTAAATTTCATTCAGAGTAAACTGATCTTCCAGACCTTCTGTCAGATATATCTTTCCATCGTCTGTTACCAGAACCATTTCAAAACCCTCACGTTCCTGCCAGAAAGTTTCTGCCTTATCCAGTCCCATCACAAAAAGCGAAGTTGAGAGTGCATCACATAGTCTGCCTTCCTTTCCAACAATTGTTACAGATATCAGAACGCTGTGTGCAGGCTTTCCTGTTTCCGGATTGAGAATATGCCAGTAGGTTTCGCCGTCCTCACCAACGAAATACCGCTCATAACCCGTGTTTTTTAGTAAGGCTGAAAGTTCTGTTTCAGTAGGTATCTGATAGTTGTTTGTAGTAAATCCCCATGCAGTCAGAATGGAATACATGGTACAGTCCAGAGCGCCATTTGTCAGGTCTGATATACGGAGAGAATAATCAAGCAGTTCTGCTGTTTCTTTACTGATTGAAACAGATGCTCCGCTGCTGTGGTTTATGGCATATATTTCACTGTTTTCATCTGTGACAGACCACATTTTTTCAAGTTCTGTTACTCGTTCTTCTGCCTGTTCCAGAGCTGAAGCGGCGTTTTCACCATATGCAGTAATTGTCATATAAGTATCCATAGCAAAGAATGATTTGCTTGATGGTTCATTTTGCAAAGAAGCAGATTGTTTGCCGCACGCAGTCAGGCATATCAATCCGGCTGCCAGTATATAGAAAAAGGATTTTTTCATGTATTCACCTCACTTTCAGACATTCCGTACAATATTTGTACGGTGCTGCTTTAAGAATTTGCCATTCCGATTTCGTTTAGCCAATTTACAATGGTATCCTCTGAAGTCGCCACTATGCCTCTGGAAATTGTCAAACCGTCCGTTCTAACATCAGCATTTGGTTCAAGTTCTGCAATTTCCTGTACAGAGCCTGAAAATCCACTGCCGCCATGACTGCTGAATGGAATAATCGTCTTTCCGGTGAAATCATACTCGTAAAAAAAGCTGTACATCATCTGCGGCATATCATACCACCAAATCGGATAACCAACAAAAATAGTATCATATTCATCCAAATTCTCAATATGTGCAGAAAGCTCCGGAAGGATATTATTTTCCTGTTCCTCCAATGCCCGGTCTGCAACGGAATTAAAATCATCATCATAACTTTCCAAAGGCCGAATTTCAAACATATCCGCATTTGTATTTTTTGGAATTACTTTAGCCATATACTCTACAGATCCATAAAGTTCTCCATTTACTATGACACGGCTTGCACTGGCATTTGCATCCACTCCGTCCGGCAACGGATAAGAAAGGTAAGCAATTAAGATTCTGGGATTGTCAGGCTCTTTGCGATACCCCAGATTGTTCAGCCATGTTACAATCGTTTCTCTGGACGATGAAACCGCACTTCTGGAAAGAGAAAGTCCGTCTGTCCTTACTGATGCATAAGGTTCCAGTTCCGTAATCGATTGCACAGTTTGTGAAAAACCACTGCCGCCATGTGTGTTAAACGGAATAATTGTCTTACCTGCTAAATCGTATTCATCAAAGAATGAGTACAGAGCCATTGGCATATCTCCCCACCAGTTCGGATAACCGATAAAAACAGTATCATAATCATCCGGATTTTCAATGTGTACAGACAATTCTGGACGAGCAGATTCAGCCTTTTCTTCAGAAGCCTGATCCACTAAAGGTTCATGTGTTCCAGGATATTCCTGTATTGTTTCAATCCGGAACAAATCACCGCCTGTTTCATCAGAAATAATTTCAGCCATATACTGCATAGCACCTTTCATTTCACCATCGATTACTACACGACTTGCTCCGGCAGATGCATCTGTGCTGTTTGTTTCCGGAAATGAAAAATAGCATATCAGAATCCGATTATTTTCTCTCACGGTTTCTGTCTGGGTAAGTTTTTCAGTTGTGCTTTCAATTTCTTCTGACATAATTTCTGCTCTTGTGTTCTCTGTTAATGTGCTGCTTTCTGAACTGCTGCGATTAACAGAAGTATTTCCGCATGCAGTCATTCCTGAAATCATTGTAAATGCTGCAATACAGGCAGCTGTTTTTTTCATGTTCAAGTTCATTTTCAAATCCTTTCATAGCTGTCGATTTTCTGAAAAGATGTTTTAATCAACTTCCTTTTTTACGATTTTAGAACCGCCGAACACTTCTGACATTTCCATACTGTTCAAAGCAGAATCCAGACACTTTATTTCTTCGTTGGATAATTTGATTTCCACTGCTCCCATGTTTTCTTTCATTCGCATGATTTTGCGTGTTCCGGTAATCGGAACAATCCAGGGCTTTTTACAGAGCATCCATGCCATGGAAATCTGAGCAGGTGTGGCATTTTTATTTTCCGATATTGTTTCAAGAAGATTTAACAGCAGATTGTACCAGTGTATTTTCACTCGCATCGGCACAGCCTGTCAGTAATGCAGCTGAAAGTGAAAAAATTGCGGTTAAGGAAAAAATAGTTGTTTTTCTCATAGATTTCACGCTCCTTTGTTTTCATTATAGCATGCGTCATTTTCTTTGAGAAGTTCCAATTTGTTATATGGTATAAACCTAAAGGTTAATACGTAGAAACTATTTTGTACTTCTCAAGCAGGCAAATCCGGGATATAATAGAGATATCAAAACACGAACCAATGGTTCTGAAACGGAGGTCTTATCATGGAGTATATTACATTAAACAATGGTATCAAAATGCCTGTGCTGGGCTATGGTGTGTATCAGGTCACAAAAGATGAATGCAAGCGATGTGTACTGGACGCACTGGAAACAGGCTATCGTCTTATCGACACAGCCCAGAGCTATTTCAATGAGGAAGAAGTCGGACAGGCACTGGCGGAGTCCGACATTCCCAGAAGAGATATTTTTCTCACCACGAAAGTCTGGGTAGAGCATTATGGCTATGAGGAAACAAAAAAGTCTGTGTACACTTCCCTTGAAAAACTGAAAACAGAATACCTTGACCTGATGCTGCTGCACCAGCCTTTTGCTGATTATTATGGTGCATACCGTGCGCTGGAGGATCTGTATACCGAAGGTGTAATCCGTGCAATTGGTGTTTCCAACTTCTATCCGGACAGACTTGTGGATATTGCAAATTTTGCACGTATCATCCCTATGGTCAACCAGGTGGAAACACATCCGCTGAATCAGCAGACAGAAGCTATGAAATGGATGAAAAAATATGATGTGCAGATTGAGGCATGGGCACCGTTCGGCGAAGGCAGAGGAGGCTTGTTTGAAAATGATGTACTGACTGCCATTGGAGAAAAATACAATAAGACAGCTGCTCAGGTTATGCTGCGCTGGAATTTGCAGCGTGGCGTGATAGTACTTCCAAAAACCACTCACAAGGAACGAATGGAGCAGAATTTCAATGTATTTGACTTTTCTCTTACGGAAGAAGATATGCAGAAAATTGCTGCACTGGATACACAGACAAGTGCATTTTTCTCACACTATGACCCGAACATGGTAGAATGGTTTGCGAAAATGGTAGAGGAACGAAAGCAGCAGCATGACAGTTCCAGGGAGAAGAAGAACTGGTAAAGTCTGTTTTCTGAGCGACACACGGCGAATGTTCTCAAAAAAATAATGGCACGACGTATAAATTTTAACCCGAAAGCAGTATGAAAAAAACTGCTTTCGGGATTGTTTTTGTTATTATATTACTTGCATAAATGGGAATTTGTCACTTTACTCAAACCCCATAGCTGTTTTGACAATATTCATTTTCTCTGTTCCTATAAGATTTTCTAATAGAACAAATGCAACTTCGGGTGCAGTCTGAGGGCAATATGATGTGATTATATTATCCGTTTTAACTACAGGCAAATTAACAATTTCAACTCCATATTCTGTAAGTTGTTTTTGCCGTTGCCCATTGTTCAGATGATAAGTTGTGGCTTTTTTGCCTGTTAAAATGCCGCTGTGACCAAGTGCAAGAGCTCCAACACATACTGTTGCAATCATTTTTTTCTTATCATTGAATTTTCTGATGATATCAGCTAATTCTTTTGAAAAAGCGTCTTCATAAAATCCAAATTCTTCAAAACCACCGGGTATTGCCAGTGCATCATACTCCTCCACGCTAATATCCTTTAACAGTACATCAACAGTTACCGGGACATTAAATGCACTTGTAACAGTTTTTTGAAAACCGCAGGTTACTACGTCAACATTATAATGGTAATCATTTCTTGCCCAGCCCATAACATCAATAAATACACTTGCCTCCATTGTTTCAAAGCCTTTCGCAAGAAATAAAAGAATTTTCATTACTTCAAACCTCCACAATTCCGATTTTCAGAAGGTTCTGCACCTATGCCTTTTCTCTTTATTATATCACACTCACACCTGCAACGTCAATGAAATGAATTGAGTCATGTTTTTGTAGGATTATAAATAAAAGATTCCATAAGTTGCTGAATATAGCATCTTACTTACATGAAATTGTTATAGTGGGCTCATCTATTGTATCTCGTCCGCTTTTTATTTCAAAACTGATTTCCACTTCTTTTATATCTGAAATGGCTCCGATATTATTATCTTCCAAAGATGACTCCCAAAGCTTTATTTCAATCACAGCACTTTCACCGCTTTTTAATTCTTGACTATAGCAGGAGTAATCTGTCATATAACCGTTTACTGAAAGTGAATCATAGACATCATCAATAGAAAGCGTGTTTTCTCCCATATTTTCAGCAAGTAAGAGTACATATATATCAGAACTGTACTCAGACGAGTCTTCCATTATAGTTTTGGAAACCATTCTAAGTCCATTACTGTTGTACACTTTCGCTGATAATTCTTACCGCAAGATTTGCATTGGATCATGCCGGACAAAGGATATCTTTTTGTACTGCCTTCATGACTATACTGCTGTTTACGTTCTTCAAGCAATTTCTGTACCTCATAAAAAGTATCCTTATCAATAATCGCTTCATGTGCATCCTCAACCAGATAACGTGGAAGTTCCCCATTGTTCTTAGTTTTTATTTTTTCAATGTGATTGTTTCGATAGTATTTTTGCAGTAAAAGATTACCTATGTATTTTTCATTGGACAGTAATTCCTTAATTCTTGGATTTGTCCATGAATTACCTTGACGAGTATGTATACCCATTTCATTTAACTTCTTGGCTATTGCTGTCTGTCCCATACCCGATAGATAATCATTAAATATCATACGAACTATTTCAGCCTCAGAAGGTTCTATTTCAAGAACACCATTTGCATTTCTGCGATATCCGAACATGGTTATACTGCCGATAATTCCTTTTTCAAAGTCCTTACGAGCCCGCCATTTTCTGTTTTCGCTGGCAGAATAGCTTTCTTACTGTTCATACGATGAAAGAAATTTAACCATCAGTTCTCCAGATGGACTAATACTGTGGAT
>CAMCMW010000128.1 GCA_945876155.1 uncultured Ruminococcus sp.
ACAAACTGGATAATGGCGGCTACCGCAGTTTTAGCCACGCTGATAGGCTTTGCGTTAATGATGCTTATTATGGGAAAGTCACAGAAACACTTTATCCGTCAGCAGACTGAGCTTGGCAACATCAACGGTCACATTGAAGAAGTTTACACAGGTCACAATGTTGTAAAGGTGTATAACGGCACTAAAAAGGCAGTTGAGGAGTTTGAGGAGATAAACGGCAGACTTTATGACAGCGCATGGAAATCACAGTTCCTTTCCGGAATCATGCAGCCGCTTATGGGATTTATCGGCAACTTCGGCTATGTGGCAGTATGCGTTGTAGGTGCTGCACTGGTTATGAACGACAAGATAACATTCGGCGTAATCGTTGCGTTTATGATGTATATCAGACTGTTCACCAATCCCCTTTCACAGATTGCACAGGCTGCTACAAGCTTACAGACAACAGCCGCAGCCTCTGAGCGTGTATTTGAATTTCTCGCCGCTGAGGAAATGGAAGATGAAAGCGGAAAAACAAAGCGTCTTGAAACCGCAAAGGGCGACGTTGAGTTTAAGAACGTCAGGTTCGGATATGTGGACGACAAAATCATTATCAACAATTTCTCCGCACACGCTAAAGCCGGACAGAAAATTGCAATCGTTGGTCCGACTGGTGCAGGAAAAACCACAATGGTAAATCTGCTTATGAGGTTTTACGAGCTGAACTCCGGTAAGATTCTCATTGACGGAGTACCCACAGACCAGCTGACCCGTGAAAATGTACACGACCTTTTCTGTATGGTTTTACAGGATACCTGGCTTTTCGAGGGTACTGTAAGAGAAAATATTGTGTACAGCAAAGAGGGAGTGACTGACGAGGATATTTCAAGAGCGTGCAAGGCAGTGGGAATTGACCACTTTATCAGAACTCTCCCTGACGGCTACGACACAGTACTCAACGACAAGGCAAATCTTTCAGCCGGACAGAAACAGCTTATCACGATAGCAAGAGCCATGATTGAAAATGCTCCTCTGCTTATACTTGACGAGGCGACAAGTTCAGTTGACACAAGAACTGAAATCCAGATTCAGAACGCAATGGATAAGCTCACTGAGGGAAGAACATCTTTTGTTATTGCCCACAGGCTTTCCACAATCAAAAACGCCGACCTTATCCTTGTAATGAAAGACGGCGACATTATCGAAAGCGGTAACCACGAGGAACTGCTTGCAAAGAACGGTTTCTATGCTGAGCTTTACAACAGTCAGTTTGAACAGGCGTCATAAGGGGGAAGAAAAATGAAATTCAACTATATTGCAATAGAAAGAGAGTATGCAAGCGGCGGAAGTGAGATAGGCAGAAAGGTTTCAGAAATACTCCATATCCCCTGCTACGGCAGAGAGATTGTTGAGCTTACCGCAAAACGCCGTAACGTATCCGTTGAGTACATAGAAGAACTCGAGGAGAACACCTCCGGCAGTTTCCTCTACTCCCTTTACAGAATGTCAGATGTGACAGGTTCGCCTACAGAATCAGAGGCGGTGAACGTTGAGGAAATCAATGTTATCCGTGAACTTGCCGGAAACGGTCCTGCGGTTTTTGTGGGAAGGAGTGCCGCTGTTGCACTGCACCAGAAATACAATGTGCTTAAAGTTTTCGTTCATGCGTCTGAGGAATTCCGTGAAAAAAGAGCCAGTGAAGTTTACGGTATCGAAAAAAGCAGTGTTAAATCGGTAATCAGAAGTTACGACAAAAGGCGTGCCGCATACTACAAAGCCAATTTCGGCAGAGAATGGAAAGACTACGGCAGTTACGACCTGGTTCTGGACAGCAGTGTTCTCGGAACAGACAAATGCGCCGCCGCCATTGCCCAGTGCGCCCGCTGACCCGGTGACCCGGGAGGACAGTCGGTGACCCGACAGGACAAATCGTTGTTGGTTTTATGGTAGCGGTTTCTTTTTGGCTCGACCGGCAGCTTTGGTGTATAATTCAGGGCATGAACGGCAATCTGTATGAATAAAACAATATTTACCATAAGCCCTCCTGAATAAATTCCTTTTATTCCTTTATTCCCATACCCCCCTCAATAAATTGTATTTATTCCAAAGTGGATATTACCAAAAAATCAATAATAGTTATATATTTTAATGATTATACTTTACTGTTTTCATTTTTTTCAGGGTGGGGGTGGAATAAAGGAATTTAAGGAATAAATTATTTTTTGTGTAAGTAAGGCACAACAATTTTTCTTGACAAAACTAAATCCTGTTGCAAAAGTGCAGCAGGATTGTTTTTTATATTACTGTAAAAGTTTCAGAATATCCTGAGGCTGAGTGTTAGCCTGAGCAAGCATAGCCTGTGCTGACTGTGTAAGAATATTCTGCATTGTATACTCGGACATCATCTTTGCCATATCAGTATCCTTTATACGGCTTTTGGCAGCCTTCATATTCTCAGCTGTATTTCCTGCGCTTTCAACAGTTCTTTCAAGATGTTTTTCCTTTGCACCGTAATCACTTCGTATAAGAGAAATATTGTCAGAAACTTTTTTAACATAGTCAACGTTTTTCATTGCGTTTTCCTGAGTGGAAATATCAAGAACAACTGCATTTTTGTAAGCAGAAGTACCGGCATTGCCTCTGAGTGCATTGTGACTTACTGCCGCATAGGTTTCGTAGGTTACAGTTGAAGTTGATGAACCGCCGGAGCCACCGGAGCCGCCCCCTGCATCTGCTGTGACACTTGAACCGCTCAGACTGCCTGAAACGCCCCATCTGCCTGAACTGCTTCCCGAACCCGGGTTAGTAATTTCAAGAGTTTTCTCCCCTGTTTTAACAAAGGACTGCACAGGCTGAAAAAGCTTGTCTGTGTGCATATTGTAAAGTTTCAGAATAAGCTTGTCTGCCTTTTCTCCGGTCTCACCAATCTGTAAACAGATTGTCCTGTCCTTTTCATTGTGTACCGTTATTTCGCTGTCCTTGGGAATTACATACTGACTTGTCGAAAGTTTCATACTTGCGGTGTAGAAGTCCTTACCGTTAAGAAGTGCCTTTATATCGTCACTGCTTTTTGAACTGCTTTCAACTATCGCATCAGAGCCATCTTTCGCATAATAAACCTGTTTCCCCTCCAGACAGGATAAGTTACTGTACAGTGCTTTATAGGCATTGATAGCACCATCTATAAGTGCTGCTGTCTGTGAACCGGCAGCATCATCGCCTTCAATAAACGGAGGTACTGTAGCAATGCTGTAGCTGTAGTATGTTTTCTCTATATCGGCTTTGTTATATGCGGTATTTGTATCGTTAGCAGAAAATCCCAGTCCGGCTTTTATTGATGCAGCGTCGGCATTGTTATCAGTTATAAATAATTTTTTAAGGTCATCTGTATAGTATATGGCTTTATTTTTTATATCGTCAGGGTTTTTCTGGTGTTCTGAAATATATTTTCCGATTGCGTCAGAGAGAATAATAATTGCCTCTGCTCCTTTTGACTGGGCAATGTTGTCACGGTCAGGCAGGTATTCGCTGTACGCCACAGGAGTATCTATTTTCATTTTCTCTTTATCTTCAACTGTTATAGTACTGCCGTCAAAAAGCTTGTTCTGATTGAAGTTTGCAGTATCAGCAATTCTGTCGATTTCAGCCCCCAGCTGGTTCATTTCAAGCTGAAGAGCCTCCCTGTCGGTCTCATCATCAAGAATACCGTTTGCAGACTTTTCCGTAAGCTCCACCATTCTTACTACCATTTCCTGCATTTCACCCAGATATCCGTCGGCAGTTTTCACAAGGCTTATTCCGTCCTCACAAGCAGATTCAATTGTTTCAAGAGCAATTATCTGCGCCCTCATTGCCTCAGTAACCTGGAGACCCGACGCATCATCAGCCGCCCTGTTTATAAAATATCCTGAAACCAGTTTTTCAAGCGCACTCTGTCCCTTTTTGGAATTATTTTTCATGATTTTGCCTGCACTGGCTGCAGAACTGTTTGTTCTCAGTGATATCCCCATACTTCTCCTCCCGAAAAGAATCTACATATTATTTATCGTTATTTTTTTAAAAAAATAAATAGTTTGTTCTGAAAAAATGCAAAGAAATACCGCCGTAAATCCTACAGCGGTATCTGAACTTATTCCAATACTTCACAGGTTTCAGCATTTACAAAGAATGTTTCGTGATAGTCAAAGCCGTCCTGAACAAATTCCGGAGTGTAATATCTGCATTCAACTGTTGAATAGAATTCCCAGTAAGGGCGCAGTTCGTAAGTTTTTCCGTACTCCACCGGCACAGGAATATATACAAGACTGCAGTTGTTTACAGTGGTATCAGAAAGGGGTATTTCCCTGTCGTACTTTTTGTATAAAGCGTATGCCGCCTCTTCTGCTGTGCAAACCTCTGCCTTTGAATTTACGCTTTCAGAAGTATCAAAAACCCATCTTGCCTGGAAACATTCAACGCCCCTGCGGCTTACCACTGCATATATTTCAGCCCCCTCAGTACAAAACTTTGCAGAATCATACCTCTGAGAAGTTATCGGCAAATCTCCGCCGTCAGCATGATAAACAATAAGGTATGCCTCCTGTTCCTCTGTCCATTCCGGAAGTACTTCCCCATGCTTGTAAATTCTTTCACCCTTTTCATTTCTTATATCATCCTCTTTTATCAGTGTTTCACAGTCAAGAGCAACAATCTCATAAGATGAAACCGGTATTTCAAGTGCGTCAATTAGTGCGTCCGCCTTTGCAAGGGACTCCTGCTTGTCAAGTCCGTCAATTTCAGATTTTGTGAAAGGATTTTTTCCCGCACCCATTGAACTCAGTACAATTGAAGAAATGTACAGGTAATCATAGTCTGACTTAATGCGCCATGATATATCGCCGTCCTCATAGCACACAGTAGAATCATCATCAAAATCAAACCACTTTCTCCTGATATCCGGATTGGTATCACTTGGATATTCGTCACTGTCAACCACCGTCTTACCCTCCATAAAGAGCTGGTTTATCACATCTTCATTCCACTTTTTCGGTACGGCGTTCAGCACCTGAACCTGTTTTTTCTGAGGTTCTGCCACAGAACTGATGCTCATTTCAAACTTCATGGTCTTAACGAATATACCTCTCAGTTCGTCCGCAAAAGCCGCTGTTATGCAGACACAGCCCACTACTGCCGCCGCCAGAACCGGTATCAGCTTTTTCTTGCTGAAACTGTGCTTTGTGCTTTTGCGTGTACTGGTTTCAATGATATCCTCCTTTAACTCCGGACGGACTTCAAGGCGCTGTACAGCTTTTTTGTAATCGTTCATATTCATATACAAAACTCCTCTCCCAGAGACTCTCTCAGCATTTTCCTTGCTCTTGAAAGTCTCGCTCTTATCGCCTGGTCGCTTTTACCGCACATCTGAGCTATTTCCTTTGTGGTGTACCCCTCAAAGTAGTAAAGATGAACCGCAAGCCTGTATTTTTTCGGCAGTTCCATTACAGCATTATACACTGTTCTCTCGTCATCATTTCTGCATATCTGGGCAGCCTCTTCAAGGGGTACCGTCTTTTTCACCCTGAATGACTTCATTATGTCCTTGCACCGGTTTACAGTTACCCTCATAAGCCACGCTTTTTCGTGCTGTTCGTCGGTGAACTCCTGCGAAGAAGTGAAATACTTTATA
>CAMCMW010000129.1 GCA_945876155.1 uncultured Ruminococcus sp.
GCGGCGGCTATGTTCAACAAAGTACCGATAAAGGGCAAGAGGACTGTTTGTCTTGTTTCCGGCGGTAACATTGATGTTACGATTCTTTCAAGAGTTATTAAGAGAGGTCTTCTGAAATCAGGACGTTCAGACTCCATAAATATCGAGCTGATGGATAAGCCGGGACAGCTGCGTGACGTTTCAAAAATCATTGCAGAACTCGGCGGAAATGTTGTTGCCATTCACCATGAGAGAGCGAGTGAAGGCTCTGACATCAACGGCTGTTATTTAAGAATCGTTCTGGAAACAAGAAACTTCGAGCATAAAATGTCTATCAGAAAAGCCCTTGCGGACGCAGGCTTCAAGATAGTTGAATAAATGGGAGGAAATCATCATGTCAAAAACAATTTACACACCGGACGCACCGGAGGCATTAGGACCGTACTCACAGGCTGTAGTTACAGGCGGACTGGTTTACACTTCCGGTCAGATTGCGATAAATCCGGCAACAAACGAAATCGAGGCACAGGACATTGAGGGACAGACAACACAGGTCATGAAGAACCTTGGAGCAGTACTCAAAGAGGCTGGTTCTTCCTTTGAAAAGGCTGTTAAGACTACCTGTTTCCTGAGAAATATGTCTGATTTTGCGTCATTCAACAAAATCTACGGCGAGTATTTCACATCAAAGCCGGCAAGAAGCTGTGTTGCAGTAAGAGAACTGCCAAAGGGCGTGCTTGTTGAGGTTGAGGTTATTGCTGAGGTATAAAAGCAAAACTATGCCCGCCGAACGGCGAACCAAAAGTTTCGCCAGCCTTTTCAAAGGCTGCGGGAGTCAACGAGGGCAGAGCCCTCTTGTCGCCCTCCGCAGAGGGCGAAACTCTCTAAAGCCGCCGTTATTTTACCCAAAAATACGTTGATTAACGACACAAGTCAGTTAACAAAATCGTGATTATCCACGGCGGCTTTTGTCATTCAACAGCGCAGCGTATTGAATGACCGCCGATAGGCGGAAAAAACTAACGATACGCAAAAAGTAACCCTCTGAGAATTTCCCAGAGGGTCTTTTGTTTATATTCTTAGATTCAGCTTGAATCATGCCCTTAGCTTTTCGCCGCCTTACGGCGGTTCATTTAAATCGCTGCGCTCTTAAATGAATAAAGCCGCCGTGAGTAATCATGATTTTGGTTAGTTTGATATTGATTTATAGTTTGTATTTTTTGCATAAAAAACGGCGGCTTTAGAGAGTTTCGCTCACTGCGGTGAGCGACAGGGGGGACCGCCGTCCCCCTTGACCCCCTGCAGCCTTTGAAAAGGCTGGCGAAACTTTTGGATCTGGTGCGGCAGCTACTACTATATCCGGCAGCGTTCTGCGTCACGGCGGCTTTGCTCTGCCTACCAAAAAAGCAGCGTTTCCGCTGCTTTTTGTTATCTGCAAATTTCTTCAAGAAAATACTTATGAACTGAAATATCATCAGTAAGCTCCGGGTGAAACGCCGTTACAAGCTGTTTATCCTGTCTTGCCGCAACAATTTTTCCCTCACATACTGCCAGTACCTCCGCCTTTTCGCCGATTTCCTCAATATAAGGCGCACGGATAAAGGCCATTGGTATTTCGCCGATACCCTTAAACTCCTCTTTTGCGTTAAAACTGCCAAGCTGTCTGCCGTAGGCGTTTCGTCTTGCGGTGATGTTCATGGTTCCGATATGGACTGCCTTGTCATCATAAATCTTTTCAGCAAGCAGAATAAGTCCGGCACAGGTACCGAAAACCGGCATACCGCTTTTTATGAAGTCACGGACAGGGTTCATAAGGTCAAGCTCGTTCAGAAGCTTTCCCATGACTGTGCTTTCACCGCCGGGGAGGACAATTGCGTCCATGCTCTGGTCAATGTCACGTCTTTGCCTTATTTCAAAGGTTTCTGCCCCCAGAGATTCAAGCATTTTCTCATGCTCAATAAACGCTCCCTGAAGAGCCAGTACTCCGACTCTCATTATTTGCCTCTTTCAGCCATGAGGAGCTGTATTTCCTGTTCGTTGATGCCGACCATAGCCTCACCTAAGTCTTCGGAGAGTTCAGCAAGCATCTTGTAGTCGTTGAAGTTTGTTACAGCCTTTACGATAGCTGCTGCTCTCTTTGCCGGGTTTCCTGACTTGAAAATACCGGAACCTACGAATACGCCCTCTGCGCCAAGCTGCATCATAAGTGCTGCGTCAGCAGGAGTTGCAACACCGCCAGCGGCAAAGTTTACAACAGGCAGTTTCTTGTTTTCAGCAACGTACTTGACCAGCTGATAGTCAACCTGTAAATCCTTGGCAGCCTGATAAAGCTCGTCCTCGGACATTGAGGAAAGACGGCGGATTTCTCCCTGCATCATTCTCATGTGTCTTACTGCCTGTACAACGTCACCAGTACCCGGTTCGCCCTTTGTTCTTATCATGGATGCACCCTCGCTGATTCTTCTGAGTGCCTCGCCTAAATCCTTTGCACCGCATACGAAAGGAACGTCAAACTTTGTCTTGTCGATATGGTATTTGTCATCAGCCGGTGAGAGAACTTCGCTCTCGTCGATGTAGTCGATTTCGATAGCCTGTAAAATCTGAGCTTCTGCAAAGTGACCGATTCTGCACTTAGCCATAACAGGAATTGAAACTGCCTCCTGGATACCCTTTATCATCTTAGGGTCGCTCATTCTTGCAACGCCGCCAGCCGCACGGATATCAGCCGGGATTCTTTCAAGTGCCATAACTGCGCAAGCACCAGCCTCTTCTGCAATCTTAGCCTGTTCCGGAGTTGTAACGTCCATGATAACTCCGCCTTTAAGCATCTGTGCAAGTTCTTTATTAAGTTCATAACGATTGTTAGCCATAATTTTTTCTCCTTGACTGTTTTAATATAGTACGCTATAATAATAATACTGAATTGACATTGTTTCAATAGCCAGTTTTGATATTTTTTATAAGGTCGGTTTGATATGCTAACATTTAACCTGAATCCAGACTTGTCAGTACCCCTTTACAGTCAGCTTTACAGCGCCATAAGGAACGCTCTCGAAAGGGGCGAAATCACTGCCGGAGAGCGTCTGCCGTCAAAGAGAGAGCTTGCGTCCCACCTTAAAATAAGCGTTGTAACTGTTGAAAACGCCTATTCACAGCTTTGTGCGGAGGGGTATATCCACTCAAAGCCCGGCAGCGGTTTTTATGCTGAAAAGGTACAATTAAGGCTGTCCACTGAAAATGTCACACCCCCCTGCATTGACGATGAACCGGCAGGGGAGAGTTACCGCTATGATTTCGGCACAAACCGTGCGGACACGGACTTTTTCCCTTTTTCTTCATGGGCAAAGCTTTCGAGGGAAGTGCTGAGCAGTCAGAGCGGAGAACTGCTTAACAGCTGTAATCCTTTCGGTACAAGGGAACTGAGGGAGCAGATTGCGGCGTACCTCAAAAGCTTTCGGGGCATGAACGTCCACCCCAATCAGATAGTAGTGGGGGCAGGTTCGGAGTATCTGACTGGTCTTATTATCCAGCTGCTTGGACGTGAAACCGTCTACGGCATAGAAAATCCCGGTTACAGCAAGATACAGCGTATTTTTGACAGAAACTGCGGAGGTATCGTACCCATACCCATGGACGAAAACGGTGCAGATATAAGCCGTGTTTTCGGTATGGCGGACGTTTTCCACATAGCGCCGTCCCACCACTTTCCCCTGGGTACAGTCATGCCTGTCAGCCGACGCCAGGAGATTCTGGGTATGGTCTACTCTGAAAAGGATAAGTATATAATCGAGGACGACTACGACAGTGAATTCCGTTTTTCCGGCAGACCAGTCCCCACAATGCAGAGTATGGACACTGGGGGGCGGGTAATCTATATAAACACGTTCACCAAAACCCTTGCGCCCTCCATGAGAATAAGCTACATGGCTTTACCGCCGCAGCTTGTGGAGGAGTACCGCAGAAAGCTGGGTTTTTACGCCTGCACAGTGCCGGTGTTTGAGCAGTTTACACTTGCTGAATTTATAAGACAGGGTTTTTTTGACAGGCACATAAGCCGCATGAAAAAGCTTTACCGCAGAAAGCGTGACGCATTTTTAAACATTGCCGAGAACTGGAAATCGGCTGATATCAGCGGAGAGGACTCCGGACTGCATTTTCTGGTACACATAAAAAACGGAATGGACGAGCAGACGCTTGTGAAAACGGCGCAGGAAAACGGCATAGGACTTCACGGGCTTTCTGAATACTACTGGGCAGACCGCAGCAGTGCGCCGGACAGTCATATCGTTATCGGATATTCGGGTATGACGGAAAATGAGATAAAGGAGGGAGCGGAGCTTGCCGGAAAGGTATGGGAGTTGTAAAAAAATACTGCAAAAGGATTTTGAGTTAATAAAACTGTTTTCTGAAATGCCGCCGCTTAAACTTTTTTCAAATTTACTAAAATGTGTTGACTTGTGAGTACCGCCGGAATATAATATAAACGTAGTCAGGATTTGATATTCGCTTTGCGGATTTTCAAATAAAAATTCATCCTTTAAAGCGAAAAGACCGGAAATTTTCTCCGGTCTTTTTGTTTACAGTTCAATTTTAAGAATTTTCTGTGCATTCTTATAGAAAATCATGTCCTTTTCCTCACGGCTCAGCGGCAGCTTTTCAACCATTGCTATCTCGTTTGCCGGATCGTCCCATGGGCAGTCACTGCCTAAGAGAATCCTGTCTGCACCGTGCTTTGAAATGATACGCATAAGCTGTTTTTCGCCTATTTCTCCGGCTGTAACGGCAAGGTCGAAGTAGATATTTCCCGGTTTTCCGGCAAGCAGACGCTCAACTCCCTCCCAGCGGTACATTCCGCCGAGGTGGGCAAATATCATTGTCATATCCGGAAACGCCTCGCAGACTTTCAGAAGTCCTTCCGGTGTGGCGTGGATAAGGTCGGGGGAAAGAGGGTCGTAACCGGCATGGAAACTCACCGGCAGGTTAAGTTCTGTACACTTCTGGTATATGGGAAACAGCTTTTCGTGCTCAACAAGAAAATTCTGGTAATCGGGGTGGAGCTTTACGCCGTGCAGACCCAGTGCCTTTATTTTTTCAAGGTACTCCAGTGCGTCCGGGGCGTCGGGGTGGACACTGCCGAATGCGTAGATACCGTCTTTGCCGTTTATTTCAGCCGCCCAGCTGTTGATTATCTCCTGCTGTGACGGTTTGGTTGCAATGGGGAGCAGTACTGCCGCATCAACACCGGTATTTCTCATTTTCTCTTTAAGACCTTTGACTGAACCGTCTGTACAGGGTTCAAGTCCGGAAGTGGCAGTAAGGCTTTCCATTGCCTTTTTTACTATTTTGTCTGCAAATGCGTGAGTGTGAAAATCTATATACATTATAATTTCCTCCTGTTCTTTTATTTAATAGTATACCCTGAAACGGATTTTGTCAATATTGCATGGGAATAAATTTTAGCAATGCTCGCCCGGAACAGAAAATTTATAACAAAAAATAAAAAAGACTTGCTTTTTTGAAAAAATATGATACAATATAATTGAGGCTATATGAGAATTCATATATGCAAGTTGAAAAAACGGAGGTGTTTTGTAAATGGCATACGCAATTTCAGATGAATGCATCAGCTGCGG
>CAMCMW010000130.1 GCA_945876155.1 uncultured Ruminococcus sp.
TATCTTCTGGTATCAAGGTTTCACTGTCTCTGAATCCGTAAATGTTTCCGGTTTTCAGACTTTCCAGCTTGATTAAGAAACCTTTCTTTCGCAGACGTTCCAACTCCCGGTATACATTTCGGTTGTTTAATCCTGTTATGGACATAATGTCTGTAGTATTAATCTGTGTCCTTCCTTCTCTTTTTAATTCATTAACGGCACGTTTTACAGTATCGGCATATTTGCCAACTCTGTGGTTTGCTGTTTTTACTTCCGGTGCAGGCTTCAATGAAACCTGTGCCATTTGCTTTTCAGCCTCATATACTTCCTGTTCTTTTTCAGATTTCTGTGTACGGAGTTCATCAATGGCAGATGACAGGAGCGTCAGATAGTATTCAATGAAGTAGGTAAGGTCACCGCCGTTTTCTGTTCTGAGAATGTTGGCAATGGCATTAAAATAGCCGTAACCGTTTCGTGCAATAATCGCAGATAAACTTACAGAACTGAAAAAACTGTATCCTGCACGGATAAGAATAATTTCAGAAAGTATTCTTGCCAGCCGTTCATTGCCTTCAGGGAAAGGACGGACAATCAGTATCCAAGCCTGTGAAACAGCGGACTTTATAAGCGGATGAATTTTCGGGTCTGCAAGAAAATCAGTGAATTCTGAAACAAGACCTGAAATGTCAGAACTGCAGGGTACATCAAAGGTTTCTCCTCTCATGGAGGGGATATCAATGCTGTCTGTCAGTCTGTAATTGCCGCCGCCGTTGTCAAGACCGTTGGTAAGGATAAATGCAAGAGTATGAAGATAATCTTCGTCAATGGCATGATATATGTTGCTTGCAGCAAAATTTCCAGCCTGACGGTTGTTAAGCAGCATAAGCTCTTCAACGTCCTGGGCATCTTCGCCGCTTTGCAGAAAAGCCATAGCGTCCTGAATGGAAATCTGTGCTCCCTCCATATAGCTTGTGAAAAAGACTTCTTCAATTGTAGAAACAGAATTGAACTCTTGTTCAGCAGAATGTTCAATCAGCTCTTCAACAATCTTTTCACTTGCCGCTATCATCTTATCCGTCAGAACATACCAGTAACAGTCGCCATGTATATTTCTGAGAGGGAGATTTGTTCGCTTGGAAAATCTCTCCTCAAGAATAGTATTCCATACTTCGTCTGCGTTCATTCCAAGGGGAAGACTGCAGGCGATTTCACATTTTGACATGTACTTCTGATTGAGATATCTTAAAAGACGCTCCTTGTCCATGTTTAACCTCCGTTACAATATATCAGTTTTCCTTGCTTCCGAAAGATTGAAACTTACTGCTTTGTGCATGGGAAAATAATGTCCGGTACACTTTCGTGAAATATCATCGTCCCATTTCATGTGACTACGGATTTTTCTGAGCAGTGACCTGCCGCTGATGTCAGTGGAGATAACATTTTCAGTGGGTAAAACAATAGCCTGTGAGTCTTTTGTTCCGCAGGCACGAAGAACCAGCATTTCTTTCTTTACGTTTATGAGCAGCTGAACCTGCCGTGGTCTGCCCAGTGCGTTAAGAGTGTTTTCGTCAAGAGTAAAAAGTCCCTCTTTAAGATTAAGTGTCAGAATCATTTCATTCATGTTGTTTCCTCCAGTTGTAATTGTGAGTCGTCCGACAGGGAAGTAGTCATATAGCCGTCAAGAAAATCAACCTTGGTTGACATATCATGTGTTTCTACGTCCATACCAAAACTTTTGCTCCAGTCAGCCGGCAGAATTGCATCTGTACGGGTCAGCTTACCGTTTTCATCACGCTTCTGCGGAAGAAAACATTCATTTGAGGTTAAATCAAACAAGTACATTGATTCTCCCTTGTAATGTATTTTCATACCCTGTAAACGGTAACGGTATAAAGTGTCCCAGCCCATCATTTCATAAAGCCTTTCAGCAAAAATCTTGCAGGTAATCTGCCTGCTTTTTCTCTTGTCAGACTTTACAATACACCAGCGTATTGCATCACGGGCACCGGTGTCACATGGACGGATAATAAGCTTCTTTTCAGAAGGGTTAATAAGAAACTGAATGTATGTAGCATTTTCCAGTTTGCTTATGCAGGAATTGTTGAATGTAATGCTGTTCCCGCGGATTGTCATAGCAGGGTCAAAACGGTGGGAAATAAACTCACGTCTGACAACCTGATATCCTTCAAAGCTGAAATTGGCTTCTTCGGCTAAACGTTTTGCCTCCAGTCGTTCTTCACGGCTTAATGAAATCTGCTGCTGGGGCGGTTTCTGCTGGGGTAAATTGAATTTCTCTCCCCATGGCTGCATGCTTTCCATAGGTTTCCTCCTTACATGTATTTCTTGTGATTGCTTTCAGGCCATATCTTTTCAACAAGCAGCTTGTCAAGACAGGCGCATATTTCTTTTGCACATTCGGATAAATTGTCTTTATCAAAGGTCTGAATTATTTCCTTGTATGCACTGTGCATCACCGCCTCGTCAAAAGCACTGTAAACCATACGGCTTGATTCGTCATGTATTACACATTCACACCGATAAATATATCCCAGCCAGTATGCGTATGAAAGTTCTTCAATGTCAGTGTTCTCGGTTGACGGTAATTCAAGCAATGCTTTTGGAGTATGCTTTACTTCTGCTTCATAAGCCTTTGAAAGAATAAGACTTTTGTTGTCAGTTTCCTTTGCCTTTGAAACAATATCCTCAATCCAGTACAGAGATTCAATAATTGTCCTTGGATTCTGAAGGAGTACCGGTATCTGTAACAAGCCGGTAAGAGCAGTTTCAGCTGAACAGGAGAAACAATAGTCAAGAACCCCAGCCAGCTGACTGTTCATGTAAAGGGGTACAAAATCTTCCATTTTGAATCCCATTGCTGCCGCTTCCATGAAAAGTTTGCCCTGCTTGTGACAGTATATTTTATCCTTGTCAGTAAATGTACGCTGAGCATTCAGTACCTTGCTGTTTTCAGGTGCGGCTCTTTCCAGCCACATCATACGTTTTACATTGGCAGATAGAGGTCTGCTTTTTGATGGATCTCTGGACATAATCACCCCTCCGTTTCTATGATATTTTCAGTTTTTTCTTCCGGGAGTTCAGGAGGATTTTCTTTAATGTCACGCATAAGACTGTCTATGACACTGGTGTTAATCCTGTGGGATTTGTCCAGGGGACGTGCCGGTGCCAGCCACTCCTCCCAGGTTCCGATACCGTCAATACTCCGGAATGCCGACGTGTGCTTAAATGCAGGTATACCGAAAATCTTCTTGTTGATTTCCAGTTCCTTTTTTACTTGTTCAGCTATTTCAATAAGCTCCTGAGGTTCATCGTCTTCTTCAGGCGGATAGTAAAAGCTCTTAGCATCATCATTCTGCTCTTCGGCAATTTTCTGATTGTTTCTTGCAATGATAATCTCATCTTTTTTGTTAACTGCTCTGCCGATATAGTTGTCAAGGTCAAAAATCAGAATATCCTTGACAGTGTTGTCGGGGATAGGGAAGGACATAATCTGACAGGGAATTCTGTATGTATACTCCTTGTCCCAGTTCATGCTTTCATAGATAATTCTGCAAAGTGAACTTGCCCCTTTGGGTTTGCCGTTCCACTCTATTGCGTTGGGATGACTGCTTTCGCAGGGACGTACTACAATCATACGCTCAACCGGATTAAATAGCAGTTCTGCATATGATGTTTTCATTTTTGCAGTACAGGACTGGTTAAAGGAAATGTCCTTCTGTCCGATTCTTACAACAGGTTCGTTTATTCTGCTGAACATATCACCGCTGACAACCTGAAAGGTTCTGATAACAGAGGCATTATCCTCATAATCAGAACTGCTCTGATTGTTTCCGCTTAACTCATCTTTTATTTTCTGTTCAGCTTCAGTAAGTTCACGGGCAATCTGTGAAATGCCGTGGTCATCTATCATGCAGCCTATACGGTGACCGCTGTCAGGAAGATATTCATTTTCAAGATCAGCGTCAAGTTCTTCGTCCACAAGTCCCATTGCAATCTGTGACGCTCTGTAATAATCCTCAGCATCAAATCCAGCCCAGGAACGGTTCATGGAAATAAACCCTGCCAGTATGCCTTTGTCAATAATACGCATAGGAAGATATGAACCTTCGTGTCCGTACCGGCGGCTGTTTAAAATCCTCTGAGCAGCATTCCATACAGCACGGGTAACAATAGCGTCATGGTGGTCGGGCTGATAGTACTTGTTTTTCTTGCCACGGTTCTTTCTTGATTTATGATCCTTGAAATTCGGGGTATATGTTTTTCTTGCAAGTACATCACCGCAGTACCGTTCATTACGCATAATTGCCACGACACCACCGCTTGTCCAGTCGGTATTAAGGGTACCGTCTTTTTTTCTGCCGCCTGTGGGAATCTGTAGTTCAGTCAGCACACCAGCAATTTCCTCAGTACTGCTGCCGTTTAAAAGTGCAGCGTACATCCACTTGACAACCTGTGCCTGCTGCTGATTAATCTGAAGCATTTTCCTTTTACCGCCATAGCTGTCCGGTATTTCAACCTTGTCATAGCCAAACAGTGACGGAGTTAAAAATCTGCCCCTGCTGAATCTCCATTCAAGGGATAACAGCATAGCCTCGCTTTTCATATGGCTTTCTTCTTCTGCGACCATAGCCAGAACAAAAAGAATAATACCGCTTGTCTGTAACCCGGTATCAAGATTTTCCTGTTCAAAAAATACTCTGACAGGAGGGTCAAGATTTTTCAGTTCTTCTATGTACCCGATACAATCAAGAAGATTACGTGCAAAACGTGAAACCGCCTTTGTAATAATCATATCAATTTTACCGGCTCTTGCGTCTTCGATAAGTTTCAGAAAACCGGGACGGTGTGCAGTGTTAGTACCCGAAAAGCCGTTGTCAACATAAGTTCCCGCATATTTCCAGTCAGGATTTGACTTTATTTTCTCCTTGTACTGACGCATCTGCAGTTCAATTGAAATTGCCTGGTCAATATCATCAGTGGAAACACGGCAGTATGCTGCCACACGGAGAGTCTTGTTACTCTCAGCCTTTTCAGAAGCGGCAGAAATCTTGCGGATCTTACTTCCGTCCAGTTCGTCAATCTGCCTTACCAATGCGGCTTTTTGCTTTTGTCGTTCAGATTCAAAGCTTGAACCGGCGGGAACGGAACTGGGTCTGGCAGCACGTTCTTCGGCAAGCTTTCTTACATCATCCATATATTTCACCTCCGGATGTAAGTTAATTATGGACTGTTTTGTCCATGAACATATTACCATTATATCTGAACTATAGCAACGTCCAGCTGACTGTAAACCGGGTAGAATTTATATGATTATAGTTGCGGAAAAATTGTCATATATGACAAATCAGCGAATTTTCTTCATCCAGTCCTTTTCACTTTCAAATGCAACTTCGTATGGATTAAGTTCTAAAACAGCACATATACGCAGACCGAGAACCATGCTTGAATTAGAAAGTTTACGGTCACCGTATTCAAATTTCTGATACTGCTGAATTGAAATACCGGAATTCAATGCAACATCAGTCTGAGACAGACCAAGTTCAATACGCCTTGCTTTTAAAATCATAGCTTCTCTGTTCATTTTGTACCTCCAAAACAGTTATT
>CAMCMW010000131.1 GCA_945876155.1 uncultured Ruminococcus sp.
GAAATAAGTCCGTACATTTATGGTATAAACCAGTACGGCAACACAAACAACTACAAAAATGTAACCGTTAATGCCGCAAGACAGGGTGGAAACCGTTACACAGGCTACAACTGGGAAACAAACTGGTCCAACGCCGGCGAGGACTGGATAAACAGCTCTGACACAAATATCGGAGACGTTTCAAACGGTGCGGGATATGCTGCAAGACAGCTTTCAAAGGAGTGTACTCAGTACAACATTCCGTATAAGATAACGACACTTCAGATGGCTGGATATGTAGCTGCTGACAAGCTGGGAGAGGTAACCTCTGCCGCACCGTCTGACAGATGGCTGACAGTAAAAAACCGCAAGGACGGCGAACTTCTTCTTGAACCAGACCTTACAGACGACGCAGTTTACATGGACGAATATGTAAACTACCTTGTAAAGACTTTAGGTGACTCCACAACTTCAACAGGTATTCAGGGCTACAGCCTTGATAATGAACCGTTCTTGTGG
The DNA here is from genome assembly GCA_945876155.1 of uncultured Ruminococcus sp. Lineage (GTDB taxonomy): Bacteria > Bacillota > Clostridia > Oscillospirales > Ruminococcaceae > Porcipelethomonas. Next base: position 499 of record CAMCMW010000131.1, read on the forward strand.
AACGATACACACCCTTATAACCACCCCGAAGAATGTACAGCTGATGAACTGATTGAAAAGTCAATTGAGCTTGCAAAGGTCATAAAGGAAATTGACCCGAATGCGGAAGTTTACGGTCCTGCACTCTGGGGTATGCTGCCTTGTATCCAGGCAGGAACTTCCATGGAATTTACAGATTCAAAGTGGGAGAGTATTAAGAATAATTATAACTGGTACCTTGATTACTACCTTGAAAGCATGGCAAATGCAGAAAAGGAATCGGGCAAGAGACTGCTTGATGTGGTTGATGTTCATTATTACGCCCAGGACTGCTCCACTGACGACGGTAAACTCCAGGCTGCAAGAAGTCTTTATGATGAAACCTACGTTGAAAACAGCTGGCTTCAGCCTTACTACGGAAAGTATTTTCCGCTGCTGCCGAATATTCAGCAATCAATAGACAAATATTATCCGGGTACAAAAATTGCGATTTCGGAGTATAATCTGGCAGATATCTCAAACGAAAAGACAACAGGCAAGAATGTTCTTTCTGCTATTGCCGAGGCAGAGGCGCTTGGTGCATTTGCTGAAAATAACGTTTACTTTGCAACATACTGGGGAACACTTCCTGAATGTCCGTATGTAGAATCAGCAATCAATCTCTACACAAACTATGACGGAAAGGGTTCAGACTTCGGAGATACCCTTGTTGAAACTAAGACAGATGACCTTTCAGAATCTGCTGCATTTGCTGCTATTGACGGCAGTGACGATTCAACTGTTGATGTGGTACTCTCAAATAAGAACAAGACATCTTCTGAAAAGGCAGTAATCACCATTGACGGTTCTTCAACTGATTACAAGAGCGCTGTTGTTTACGCAGTAGAACAGGACCACAGCGACATACGCATTATCGACGTTCAGAACGGTTTAAGCGGAAACCAGATAGAAGTTACACTTTCTCCTCTCTCAGTGGCACACGTTGTAATTTCCAATGAAGAAACTGACGAAAAAGTATATGAGGCACCTGACATAACAGTCAAGGAAACAGTATATAATGTAAGCGAACTTGCAACATCTTCAGACGGTGCATATCTTATTCCACTTGGAGATAAAGAGCATCTGAAGGAATTTGTATTCGCCGTAAGCAGCTATTCAACTGAGGGTTCATCATACTACAGCGGAGGCGGCGGACTTTGCTTTTCTGAGTTGTTACCGAAAGACGGCGGTGATGTTTTCTGGGGATTCAAAACAGTGAATTTCTCAAACGGACAGAGTGAAATAATCGTACCTTTTGATGATGAATTTACAAATGCAACAAAGGAAACTATCAGTGCATCAGTCCTTGATGAAAATGCACAGTGGCAGCCGGACTGGTGGAAGTATTCCGAAAAGCAAGGCAACGGCGGTTCAGATGTGGTGGTAAATTACTCAACAGTTACACTTGTTTATGAGTATGACAACACTCAGCCGGCAGAAAAGATAACAGGTGATGTAAACAACGACGGAAAAGTAAATGTAAGCGACGTTGTTGCTCTTTCAGAGTGGCTGTGTGCTATGGACGCTGAAATTGATTCAGAGCTTTCAGATATTAATTCTGACGGCAAATGCAATGTGTTTGATCTCGTTGCTTTAAGAAGATTACTTCTCCTATAAAAATATTTTTTAAAACACGTCTGAAATATGGCGTGTTTTTTCTTGAAAAATATGCTATTACAGCATATATCATCGAAAGATTACACCTGCTGCACAAAATTAAAACAGTACAACAAGCGTACTTACATATTATTCATAAATATCATTTTTTAATTTTATAATAAACTGCTCTGCCGCTTTGGAGAAAACCTGTCCTTTTTTCCAGACAAGGCTCATACCAATTTCAAGTCTTGGACTAAGAGGTCTGAAACAAAGTCCGATTTCTCCGGTTACATTTATGATTTTGTCAAGGCAAAGTGCAGCACCGATGCCCTCATCTACCATGAGAGAGGCATTGTATACAAGGTTGTATGTGGCTGCTATCTCCGGTTCAACTTTTCCGGATTTCAGCCAGTTGGTAAGCTCGCTGCCGTCTGATGCCTGACGTGAAACTATTAAAGGGACACCATTCAAATCTTCAGGAGTGATAAAGTCCTTTTTAGCAAGCGGTGAGTCACGCCGCATAAGTACGCCCCATGTATTTTTTACGGGCAGCTTTATATAACTGTATTTTGCGATATCAACGGGTTCAAGCAGTAATGCAAAATCAATAAGTCCCTTGTCAAGACGTTCCATAATATCAACAGCGTCGCCGCTTATAATATGGAATTTTAAATCCTGATGCGTTTCACGAAGTTCTTTGGCTGATCGTGCAATGATACGCAGACCGTCTGTTTCACCTGCACCTATGTAAATATCTCCCGAAATGCTGCTGTCTGAAAAGCCTATTTCCTTTTCGGTACGGCTGATAAGTTCCATTATTTCCTCAGCTCTTTTACGCAGAAGTACGCCCTCCTCCGTGAGGGTTATTTTTCTGTTTCCACGGATAAAAAGCTGTTTACCCAGTTCTTCTTCAAGTTCCTTTAATTGCCTTGAAAGCGTAGGCTGTGAAAGAAACAATGAATCTGCCGCAGCTGAAATGCTCTGCTCTCTTGCAACAGCAAGAAAGTATTTCAAAACTCGAATTTCCATTATCTCACCTCTGCTTTATTTTATCATAGTCTGATATAGCTGTCAAGCATAGCAAGGTATACAATACAGGTATTTGCTATTTTTACGAAACAGGTGTATAATTTAAGTACAGTAAAAAACAATTCAAACAGGAGAGGATAGCATGAAATACACAAAACTCGGAAAGAGTGAGCTGAATGTATCAAAAGTATGCCTTGGCTGTATGGGATTCGGAAATCCGCAAACCGGACAGCACAGCTGGACTGTCGGTGAGGAAGATACCCGTACAATAATAAAGCATACTCTTGACCTTGGAATAAACTTTTTTGATACGGCTATTGCATATCAGAACGGCACAAGTGAGCAATTTGTCGGCAGGGCGCTTCGTGATTTAGCAAAGCGTGATGATTATGTGATTGCAACAAAATTCACTCCACGAACACAGGAAGAAATAGACAACGGCATAAGCGGAGTAAAACATATCGAAAACTATCTTGATAAAAGTCTTGAAAATCTCGGTATGGATTACGTTGACCTCTACATCTATCATATGTGGGATTATCATACGCCCATGGAAGAAATAATGGAAGGTCTTAATAACGCAGTAAAATCGGGAAAGGCAAGATATATCGGTATCTCAAACTGTTTTGCATGGCAGCTGGCAAAGGCAAATTATTATGCACGTTCCAAAAAATATCCGAAATTTGTCAGTATTCAGGGACATTATAACCTTATCTTTCGTGAAGAAGAACGTGAGATGATTCCGTTCTGCCGTGAGGAAAATATTGCTGTTACGCCATACAGTGCACTTGCAGGAGGCAGACTTTCAAAACGTCCCGGAGAGAGTTCAAAGCGTCTTGAGGAAGACAGCTATGCAAAATTCAAATACGATAAAACAGCAGAACAGGACAGTGAAATTATCCGCCGCACTCAGATAGTTGCAGACAGGTATGGTGTATCAATGACAGAAGTTGCACTTGCATGGCTGATGACCAGAGCAACCTCTCCCGTTGTGGGAGCGACTAAGCTTTCCCAGCTTGACGGACTTGCAAAAGCCACAGAACTGGTTCTTTCGGAGGATGATATTTCTTATCTTGAAGCACCCTATGTTCCCCATGAGCTTGTAGGCGTAATGGCTCAGAACGGCAGACAGAAAGCCGGAAATGTGGTATGAAAATGGAACTTAACGAATTAATTGAAAGGCTGAATGACCAGAAAATTTACCTTGTACCAATATATAAAAGAGTGCCAATCTCCAGAAATGGAGAGTGACACTCTTTTTTGCAATAAGCATTATTCAATTATATTATGAGAACGCTTTATCAGCCTTTACATTTTAAGGCTTGAAAACGTAATTTATTTAGTTGTTTCTCTGCGGACAAGAATAGGAGTAAGAACTTTGTGAATCGGTGAAGGCAGCGGTTTAGGTCTGCGTTTTTTCCGTTCGTTTATCTGCACAAGGAGAATCTCCATTGCCTCTTCAGCAATTTTATCCACCTGCTGACCGACAGTCGTTATAGGTATCACCGCTTCTCTTGCAACGGGAGAATTGTCAAAACCGACTATCTTGTACTTATCCGGAAGTGTGCCGTATTTTTTTACAATAATATTCAGCAGAATGTTGGCATGTGTGTCGTTTGGCATAAATATGCCAATTTTTTTTTCGCCGTAGAGTTCTTCAAGCTCATTGAAAAGATTTGTTATCTCAGCAAGGTTTTCTTCAAAGCTTATTCCGAAATCTTTTATAAAAATCTTATGTTCAAAGCCATTTGATTCACAGAATTCTCTGAATCCTTTAATTCTTCCGTAAGCAGGGACATATTCCGGAAAATCAGCATTCGCATGGATAAGTATATCACATCCGCTCTTGGCAAGAACAGTTGCCGCCTGAATTCCGCCCATGTAGTTGTCGGTGTTTACACTGCAAACATATTCGTCCTCACGTTCAATGGTAACTATGGGAATATTGTATTCAGACAGTTCTTTTGAAGAAAGCGTGTGACTCAGAATTATAAGTCCCTCTGTTTTGTAAGCAAGCAGCTCGTTTATATATTTTCTTTCAACATCTGCATCTTCATTTCCTGCGAACACAATGAACTTGTAGCCGTATTTTTCATAAGTAGAAATGATGTGGTCGAGAATATCCGAATAATAGTGCATATACAGATTAGGAATGATAACTCCCACCATTTCGGTTTTACCGTTTGCCATTACTCTTGCCAGCTTGTTTTCCTTGTAGTCAAGCACTTCAAGGGCATGAGCAATTTTTTCCTGATTTTCAACGGTAATTGAATCCGGATTATTGAAATATCTTGAAATTGTAGTTTTTGAAAAGCCTGTATATTCGGCTATATCTGCAAAGGTTACATTTTTCTTAGCCATCTGTAAGCCTCCCTTTATTTATAATTATATCATAAATCGAAGATTTTTGATATAATTGCCCGATATGCA
>CAMCMW010000132.1 GCA_945876155.1 uncultured Ruminococcus sp.
TTCTGTATGAACGTCCGAACTGCTGTTTGTGAATCTGGTGGAATGATTCCTTGAGTTTTTCAATAGTGTCTTCTGTGACTTCTCCGCCGATAACAGGTACTCTCATTTCGTAGCCCTGTCCTTCATAACGGCAGTCAGCGTAACGAACAACAGTGATATTGTCATCTGTCATGTTATCTTCAACAAGTCTGTCATACGCTTCCTTTTCCAGTTCAGTAAAGTCAGCTGTAAGTCCGCTGAGATTGACATTTGTTGAAAGCTGCATTTCTGTCTTTGAGAAATCATACATAAGGTCAGTATTAACAAGACCAACTGCACAGAGCGCACCAGGATTGAGAGGGATAATTACATTCTTCATGCCGAGTTCTCTTGCAACTGAGCAGGCATGGAGTGAACCGGCACCGCCGCAGGCAAACAATGCAAACTCACGAGGGTCAAAACCTCTTCTGACGCTTTCCATTTCAATTTCCTGAATCATATTATTGTTCATTACATCAATAATACCAAGCGCTGCTTCATCAAGAGTCTGACCAAGGGGTTCACCGATTTTTTCCATAATAGCCTTTTCAGCCAGCTCCGGCTTGATTTCCATACGTCCGCCGAGGAGCTTTGTGCCCAGTCTGCCAAGAATGATATTGGCGTCTGATACTGTAGGACTTGTACCGCCTCTGTTATAGCAGGCAGGTCCCGGAACAGCACCGGCACTCTGAGGACCAACACGGAAGAATCCGCCCTCATCAATATACGCCATTGAACCGCCGCCGGCACCGATAGTACCAACATCAATCATAGGAACCATAGCTGAGTATCCGCCGACCTTTGTGTCAAGAATGTGTTTCATGCTCGGTTTGAGGTCTGCAAGTACTGAAATATCAGCTGAAGTTCCGCCAATATCAAGAGTAATAACGTTATTTATTTCTGTAAGCTTAGTAGTCCAGATAGCACCCAGAACACCGCCTACAGGACCTGAAAGGAGAAGATTTACAGGTTTTTCCTGAGCCGCCTGTGCTGAGGCAACACCGCCGAATGACTGCATAAGGTGTACCTTTGCTGTATAGCCCTGTTCTTTAAGGGTCTTTTCAAGCTGTTTGATATATCTGGAAGTTGTAGGTCCGATATATGAATTAAGGGCAGTTGTTGTAAAACGTTCATACTCTCTGAACTGCGGAAGAACTTCAGAACTCAAAGAAATATAAACTTCCGGATATTCCTCTTTGATAATTTCCTTGACTCTCTGTTCGTGAGCAGGATTTAAGAATGAGAAAAGGAAACATACTGAAATAGCCTCAATTTTCTCTTCTTTCATCTTTCTTACGGCTGCTCTTACTTCATCTTCATCAAGAGGAACAAGCTCTTCGCCGTTCGGAGCAATAACACGTTCAGTTACTCCATATCTGTCACGTCTCTTAGCCACAGGATATTTCTGCCACGGAATATCTTCAACAATAGAGAAGTTTGTAGGTCTTTTGTGGCGGGCAATGTGAACAATATCCCTGTAGCCCTTTGTTGTAATCATACCTGCTCTGCAGCCCTTATGTTCAAGTACCATATTGGTTGCAATTGTTGTGCCGTGGAAAATTTCCTGAATTTCATTATGGGGAATACTCAGCTTGTCACAGATAGCATTGATACCCTCCATCATACCAACTGACGGATCATGAGGAGTAGTTGAAGTTTTGTAAACCTCAATTTTACCATCATCATCTACATAGATAAAGTCAGTAAACGTACCGCCTACGTCAACGCCTATTCTTTTCATCAACGTTCACTCCTTATAACAAAACAGACAATGGGTTTGTCAGAATAAAAACCAAACACCATTGTCTGTTTAAAATATATTCAAATTAAAGATTAAACAAGTCAGACTTATTTATCGTATTTTCTTGCGTGCTTTGTGTATACTGAAGGATCAATGCCCTCAAGATACTTTACAACTTCGTCAACCGGTACAACATCACAGAACTTAGCTTCCATATCGAAAAGATTCCATTCTACAACACCCGGAACACGGTCGCCTACAGTACCCTCCGGAACGATTGTCTTGAAACCGTAGCCTGTTGAATCCATAACTGTGTGTCTTACACACGCACACGCTGTTGCACCCATAACAATCAGTGTGTCAACACCGAGATAATTCAGAGTCTGTGCAAGATGTGTACCGAAGAAATTTGATGCAAACTTCTTGTGGATTACCGGTTCTTCCGGAAGAGGCTTGATCTTTGGGTCAATTTCCATCCACTCGCTGTTGATATCAAGTGTAGTAAGCGGAATTTTTTCGTCCCATCTCGGAAGATCCATCTGTGCTTCACCAAGGAATCCTGTTGTTGTATGGAAAATCGGTACGCCGGACTTTCTGCCTGCTTCCAGGACTTTCAGTGCTTCTGCGCAGACTTCTTCAGAGTGATTGCAGGTAAACGGGTGTCCCTCACTCATCCATGCCTTAGCCATATCAACTGTTGTAATAGCTGGTGCTTTACCGAAACCCATCTTACGCATGAATCCACGTTCCTTGTAAACTTCTCTCGCTTCAGCAAATGCTTTTTTCAAAAGTTCTTCGTCAAACTCATAATGATCAACAAACTTGAAATCCTTATTCTCAGCCATGATAATCTACCTTTCTGTAACGCTGTTTTAAGCGCTGTATTTTCATATTTACGATAGTTACGCTGTGAGTAATTTCAATCCGGATTCTGTTCTCTGTAACTGCCTTTATTATATCAGACCGTATCTGTCAAGTCAATAAATATGAGCCATTTGTCAAAACTGCTTCATTGACGATTGTTTGTACAAACTTTATCACTTGAATTGTTTCGTGTTCATAAATTCTGTTTTTCATTCTAATTTACATTATGCTGTCAATATGGTATAATTAAGATAAAATCAATTTTGTTTTAATCAGGGAGGCTATGTGTATGAAAAGTAAAAAGATTTCTACTCTCGGATACGTTATGGATTTCCTTAACATTCAGACCACAGCAATGGCAAAAGCTCTGCACGTAGACCCAAGCCTTATAAGCAAATGGAAATCCGGTGCCAGACAGCTTACAGAACAATCTGTCTATTTTGATGATGTGATTCAGTTTCTTATGGAAAACAGTGGATATGACGATTACAGAACTTTAAGAAGTGTTTTGACGGAGCTGTTTCCTCATGAGCAGTTCACAGAATATTCTCAGCTGGAAAAGTTTCTGAGGTACGCCCTCTCTGATAAAATTTCGGATAGTACATCAGACATATCACAGGTCATGTTCGGAAACGTTAAAACAGTACCGGTAATGATTTTTAATGAAATGCAGGGACGGCATGATGCAGTCAATAAACTTTTTGACTATGCAGAATCTATTGCTGACCCCGGTGAATTAACGTTCATAGACACGGATTCATTTCAATGGATATGGAAAGACCTTGATTTTTCACAGCTTTTTACACAGCGTCTGCTGAAACTGCTGAACAAGGGTTATCACGCTACATTTGCAATACGCAACTCATCTTCAAAGGAAAATTTCCGTAAGTTCTTTGATTCATGCAGTCCGATAATATTCCATAAAAATGTCAGCTGGTATTATGTACAGTACTACGATGCCCCAATTATAGGATTCTCCCTTATGCTTATCAATCATTCCATATCCGTGATAGGAATGTTCACTCAGGAAACCAATCTGACAACAATGGTTTTTAAGGACAGCTCTGTTATATTGCAGCATGAAGCCTTCGCCAGAAATTTCATTATGAATTGTATTCCCCTGTTTGAGGATTTCAAACCCTTTGATATGCCGAAAATCATTGCAGATACTCCCAGATTCAGAAGAAAATACTCCTTTTATGCGTTTCTTCCTGTCCCGGCATTTATAGCTGTGGATACCGGACTGCTCAAAGAGATACTATATGAAAATAAAATGGAGGAATCATCTGATACATTTCAGAGTGTTCTGGAATTAAACCGCTTTTTTCAGGAACTTTCAGGTATCCACAACAGCGGAGCTTTTTCAGATAACCAGGAAACAGTTCTGATATTTCAGATAGAAAAGATGCTTGAAAGAGCAGGAAAAAGAACGTTTGAAAGCAACAGCCTCACTCTGTCATGCAGGAAAAAAATCACAATACAGCCCGGACAATATGCAGCCGAACTTCGTTCACTGGCTGATACCCTGCGTTCAAATCCAAATGTTCATATTGTGCTTGCCTCTGAGAAAGATACCGTTTCTCTGCCGTACATCAACTGCTGGTGTATGCAGAACAGTTATATGCTGCAAATGTATGACAAAGGATTCTGCTTATGCGATGAAAGCACAGTCGTTTCAGTTGCCTTTAATGCGCTGGAACGCTGTATACATAAAGTCCCTCCTGAACGAAAAGAACGACAGTCTGTTGCCGGTTTTCTTACAGAGCTTGCTGATGAACTGGATAATGCTTCTTCATAATAAGAGCTGGTATAAAAAATGAATCCATGATAAAAAAGTGCATAAAAATATTGACATTATTGAAAATATCTGCTATAATATTTTTACAACCCTGACACCGTAAGGTGATTGACACTATATCATATTGCCATGGTTATCATATTTATATCTGTATACCACCTTGACACCGTAGGGTGATTGACACTTAATAATAGCCATAATTGTTTACTCCTTTTATAACTGTATACCCCCTGACACCGTAAGGTGATTGACAAAAAAAGCCGTCACAAATGATTTTACTCATTGTGACGGCTTTGTTTTTATTTTAACAGTACTGCATAAAAATTGTAACCAGAAAACGTAAAGTATAATTTTTATGCAGTATTGCTTTTAAGGAAATGAACTAAAAATGTTCACGCCTTATCTCAAGAAACGTACCAATAACAGTAACGGCTAATCCAGCAACAGCAAGGACGTTCTTAAACATAAAATCACCTCCTGAAAATCAGTACACAACAAACGGAAACCTGCGGCGGGAATCAAACGGGTTACGAACAACAGAAAGAATCATAAAAAACACCTCCACTAAAATACGATAATATTACGAAGAATCGGGTTAGAAGGATAGCGCAAAGGACGTACCATAATAATCACCTCCTGAAAAACGTCGGAACGTAATCAGTCGTTGTCGGAAACAGCCTCAGCGATAGCACCTATACAGGTAACAACCGCACTGACGATACTAAGACCACCGAAAATGTTCATGGAATCACCCCCTTGTGATAATATAATTATAAAACATAAAGCGGAAAAACTCACGACAAAAAGTGAAGAAAAATTACAGACCCAGAACCTTGGCTGCAACATAAGCAACCTTAAGAGCAGTTGAAACTGGCATATAATCACCTCCTACTCAAATCAGAACACCCAAAACAGAACAATCAGCAGCGGTCACCGCTGCAGCAGCACAGGAACCTCGGACAAAACAAGCACTTAAGCATAAAATCACCTCCTGAAAAGCGCAGGCAAAGGAATCAGTCGTCGTTGCAAATAACCTCAGCGATAGCACCTATACAGGTAACAACCGCGCTGACGATACTAAGACCACCGAAAATGTTCATGGAATCACCCCCTTGTGATAATA
>CAMCMW010000133.1 GCA_945876155.1 uncultured Ruminococcus sp.
CAGTTTGTAGAGAACACCAGACGCAAGCTCCGGCAGCATATAACTTCCGTTTGCATTGTCTGTTTCTAAACTCATAGGGGTATCAGTTCCCCATGTCGGGATAATACCGCCTTCCTCGTTTCTGTTCTGGCTCACAAGGGGCTGCCAGGTTTCGTCATACCACCGGTACAGGTTGAATACCGCACCGCCCAGGCGTATAGCGAAGTTTCCGGAATCCACCTTGTAAATCCTGATATAGTCAGAGGTTGCGGTGTGGGCACTGCTTTCCCTGCCAAGGTTGTAATTCTTGTTGTAATCAAACCTCTCACTGCCTGTGCCGTAATCAATAGTGGCAGTATTTTCCACCTTTCCGCCGTACTCGGATTTGTAATCACTGTCACCGTCGGTATTGATACTAAGGTGATAGGTGTACTGGACTTTGAAGTGCTTGCCGTCGGGGAGGGTCAGTGTAAACTTTGAATAGTTTATCGTGTGAATCTCCTCGTCCGAACAGGTAAGGACATACTCTGCAGGAGAAAGTTCCCTGCCTGTGTCAGCGTCAATAACTTTCAGATTTATAAGTGAGGCAGAAAATCCCCACGGATACATGAAAGTTCCGTCCTCATTCTTTTTGGAGTAGTGCCTGAGACTGTCCGTCACCGTGATAGTGTCAGTGTCAGACAAATCAAGGGCATAAGGGTTCACGTCAATGGTATAGGTTATGTCACCGTCATATACGTCAGCCGGGTCAGAACCGGTTTTGGTAATAAGGGGAAGTGACAGTTTCTGGGTCTGGGTGGCTGTATTTACGCCGTCGGAAACAGTGTTCGTAAAGGACGCTGAATTATCCGCTGAGTTCTGAACAATGTACTCCTCAGTCGCAGACACGCTGTAATCAATCCGGAACGCCTTACCGTCATGTACCGACGCCGGAATACTGAACACGACCTGATTGGTTTCAGCATTAAAGGCTGTTACCATACCCGAAGTGGTTTCGTAGTACGAACCGTTATGCCTCATAAACACGGCAGAATCTGCCATAAACGTTACCCCTGCCGGCAGAGTGTCAGTCAGTGTCACGTCATTGTCGCCGTAGTTGTTGCTTTCGTTGGCAATGATAGTCCACTTGAGAACGTAATCTCCGGTTTCGGTTTTGTCAAGTTCAGTGGTCTTGTGAGATGTCTCAGACTGTCCCATATTCAGAGTATCATGCTTTTTCAGTGCCTCTTTTTTGGTTTCGGTGTAGGAGGAATCGGTATAAACACCGTCAAATTCGGCTCTGTTATTAAAATTAACAGTTTCTCCCACAGCCATTGAATCACTGAGAACACCGGTACTCTCATAGGTTATCTCGATATCAGACAGGGAATTTATCGTTTCATTGTCCGCAAAATCAATTTTATAGGAATAGACCCTGCTTTCCGCTGTAAGGTCGGTTATCTCATTACCGTCAGTACCAAAGTACCGGACTGTGTAATCAGTACCCTTGGTAAGAGTAACCTTTGAATAGTCCGGCTTTGTACCGGTAAGTACAATAGTGTCAGGCTGACTGGCAGTCATGTAATGTTGGGTTTTGTCAGTTGTCATGGTGTCGGTGTAAGTTTTTCCGGCAAAATCGCCCACCTGGAACTGCAGTGAAACAGACCAGCCTATTCTCACATTACCGCTGCTGTCAAAGCCCTTTGAGTAACTGTTTTTGCCAATGTAGTTACGGTCATAGCCTACGTACGCATTTCCGGTATCTTCGTTTATGGAAGTACCCTCACTGTCTTTCAGTGCGGCTTTGTTGGAAATGGTCTTTTCGTGGTCGGGAGATTTTGTCTGATAGATAAGCTTGTACTCAGTTCCGGTCAGACTGCCGAACGTGAACGTATTGGTACTTGTATCAAGAGTACCCGCATTTTCAATCTGTTTCCAGCCGTTTTCCAGGACTTTCAGTGTACCCGGAACAGTCTGGCTGAGCATTTCGTCTGTTACAGAATAGCCGTTTAAATTTACACCGTCCGGATTGAGAATCTTGATAGTCCACTCAATGTTGTCGGTTTTGTCGTTGTAGCTGCCTGATTTTGTCAGTATACAGCCTGTTGCAACACTGGTATAATCTTCGTCCGACGCTGTGAGAGTGCCGTTTGAAACGCTTATCTTGTTGTTTGCATTGATAATCTCTGCCTGAGTACCGGGGGTAAGCAGTGCGGAATAGGTGAAAGAATACTTCTCCCCTGCCAACAGTGCCGGAAGACCGGTTATGGTAACTTTTCCGTCAGAACCCACAGCCACAGCTGCATTCACAGTTTCAGTCGTACTGTCTGATTTTGTCTTTGTCACTGAAATGGTCTGACCAGCTGTCAGATTCAGCTTAATACGGCTGCTGTCTGCATTGTCAAGGTAATCGGTAACGGTAATATCGCCCTCACCAGAACCGTTGGAGCTTGATATCTCAATGTTGTATCCGATAGTATTGTCAGTTTTGTTATATCCGCTGTTGGTTTTCTGAACAGACAAGTCCGGACTGGTATCGGCAATAACTGAAAAGTCCACATCAACCGACACATTGCCCATAGTGACAGTTTCCTTGTCGCTTGCCGAATCAGTCTTTTTCACAAAGGCGTTAAAGGTAATGTCACCGGTAATTTCCGTACTGCCGTCCTGTACATAGTTTGCGTCAAAATCAATGATAATATAACCGTCATTAGTTATCTGGTATGTACCTGTCTGCACGCCGTTTTCCTTTACAGGACCGCTCTGAGCGTCAGATATAACAACGTTTTCCGGCAGTTTGAAATAAATCTGCCTGTTGTTGTTCACCTGCATGAGCGTGTTTGACGGCAGAAGGTAATTTACAGTAAATTTAACAGGTTTTGTATTTTCTTCGGAAGAAGAGGAGGAAACCGGTTTGTAGGAAACTCTGGAAATGTACTCTCCGAAGTTTACGCTGACAGCTGTATCAATTTCCGTACCGGAGAGATATGAAACGGTCTGTGCAGAAAAATTACTGCTGAAACCGGACATAAGAACATACTCCTGTTCCGGCTGCTGTTCGTAGCACTCTTCGCTGTGGATATGCTCCGGCTGAATGCATACAAGCTTATGCTCATAGCACTGCTCACTGTGTGTATGCCCTTCGCCCTCAGGCAGATTGCACACAACCACTTCCCTCAGCCCGTAACATTCATCTGTATGTATATGTGAACCGTCGGTTATACCGCAAACCAGGACAGTTTTTTCTTCAAAACAGCTTTCGTCGTGGTAATGTGCCGGAGATTCGTTGAGTCCGCACACAAGCACATCAGCGTAGCACTGGTCTGTATGAATATGTTCAGCCACAGTGCAGGTAAGGTCACCGGTCATGCTGACAGCCGGCTTTATCAGACCAGTAATAACCGCTGTAACCACAACAACGGACAAAAGCAGCAGAACCAGTATTCTGATTCTCTGATATTTATGGCTTTTTAGAAAGTATCTTATTTTCTGATTAACAGATGTCATAGCTATTCCTCCTTTCTACTTAATTTTGCCAATTTCGTCAAGAGGATAGATACGAAAAATAACTTTTCCAACAATATCTTTTTTAGAAATACACCCGATAACCTCCGAACGGCTGTCAACCGATTCGGAGCGGTGGTCACCCATAACAAAAATTCTGTTTTCAGGAACCTGATAAGGCAGTTCTATATCACATTTTCCCTTGCTCTTATCGGTAATATACGGTTCGGAAATAATATTCCCGTTCACAGAAACGGTTCCGTCTTCAGAAATATCTACAACATCTCCGGGACCTGCTATAACTCTTTTGAGCAGTATCTTATTATTGTAATAAAAAGCGATAACGTCGCCGGTTCTGTACTTCTGGTTGTTAAGGCACATCACATACTGACCGTCCGCAAGTGTCGGCTCCATACTTGAACCGGTAACCTTCAGCACCGGTATGAACAGTACAGACACCAGCACCGATATTGCTGCAACTGCAAGCAAAGAGATAACAGTTCCTTTCAGTACCTTCCGGAATTCTTTTTTTCTGTTGATTCTGTCAAGCTCAGTTTTCAACTGCAATGATGTCGGCAAAGATTTAATATTTTGAGTACGCATCAGAATCTTACCTTTACAAAATTCAAGTTTTGGCTGTTTCCTTTTCAGCCTGACGCCTTATTTCTCCGGCATATTTTTCAGCGTCACTGATAATTTTTGCCGCCTTTGCCTCAGCGTCAGAGATGATTTTATCTTTCTGCTGGTATGTCTTTTCCACACTTGTTAAATATATATCAGCCGCCTGCTGGGCTTTTTCAAAAATACCGCTAAGCTGCAAAGCCGCCTCTGCAATATTGCCTGATTTCTCCAGACTGACATTCCGTTCATTCAGAGTCAGTCTCAGTTCCTCGTTTTCCTGCTTGAGCCTGTCGGATTCCATTTTAAGGTTAAGCATGATTTCAAGGAGTTCAGAACGGCGCAGCTTGTGCAGTTCTTTATCAGTCATTCAGATTCACCCGTAAATAATAATTTTTCCTATCTTTATAATACACCATTTTTATCATTTTGTCCATACATTTTTACAAAATTTTTTCGGCAATTTACACCATAATTTGTTTCTAAATATGTGCATTTTGTCCTTTATTTTACAGCAATATTGTTATTTGTAACAAATATGTTTCCTGTACAGTCTGAAAATTTGTATGTTTCAGCACCCGAAAACCTTTAATATTAACCAATAAATCGTCATATTTAACAAAAGAATCCCATACGGATTTATCTGCCTGCTGTAGGGGCGAGCATTGCTCGCCCGATAAAACAACCATACAAAGAAAAACGGGCGACCAATGGTCGCCCCTACAAAATAGCCTGTGCGGTCACGGACATTCATTGTGCATAACAGGCGTGGCAATCTTAAACTCACCATGTTCAAAGAGAATCTCAATGGTATCGCCTTTTTTAATGATTTTTTCAACAATCTGCTGTGCAATAATGTTTTCGATTTTCTGGACTATCTCTCTCTTGATATACCTTGCACCGTACTTGTTTATACTTTTCTCATTAATAAGTGCGTCAGCTATTGTGTGATCATACATCACGGTAATACCGATTTTTTCGGCTCTCTGTGCAAGCTCTCCCAGAAGTTTTTCAGCGATTTTTTTCAGGTCACCGCTTTTCAGCCTGTTGAAAATCACAATTTCGTCCACCCTGTTGATAAGCTCCGGTCTGAGAAACTTCTTCAGCTCCGACCTGCACTTCACGCTTACATCGTCACCCTCATCACTGCCGAATCCCAGTGACTGTTTTCCCTCAATAATATCAGAGGCAATATTTGACGTCATAATTATAAGAGTATTCTTAAAATTGATTTTTCTTCCTGTTGAATCGGTAAGATTGCCCTCGTCAAGTATTTGTAACAGCAGATTCAGTACATCAGGGTGCGCCTTTTCGATTTCGTCAAACAGAATAACGCTGTAGGGTTTGCGCCTTACAATGTCAGTCAGACAGCCTTTTTCGTCATATCCGGCGTACCCCGGAGGCGCACCGATGATTTTGGAAACGGTGTGCTTTTCCATGTATTCCGACATATCAATTTTTA
>CAMCMW010000134.1 GCA_945876155.1 uncultured Ruminococcus sp.
CCCTTTCCGGTTTAAATTATGTACTTCTTCTTATGGTGAAACTTTTTTACGAATCCTTTGAAAATTTCCGGGTTTTATAAAACGATCATAACCCTTTTACAAAGACTTCCATGAGAGTGTTTCCGCCAAACAGGCTGTGACCGCACAAATTTAACGGAATCTGTGCGGTATTGCCATATATATTTCAGGAAGATTCGGCTTCCTTAAAATCAAAAATCATTGTGATATGCATTTCAAAAACAAAATATCTTTTCAAATCAGATAAATATACACTTTAATTATACGTCACCATGTCATAAATGTCAAGCAATTTTTATTGTCAGTTTCACAAACCCTCTTCACTGCGTTTTATCCTGTCCTCAATTTCACCGCAAAGTTCAGCCGCCGTTTCCATTGAATGTGCCTCCACGCTCAGCCACAGTCCCCGTCCCGAAACTGAAGGCTTTACTATGACACGGCTTTTGCTGTCCGAAAAGGCGGTACCGTCCGGGGTTGACCTGCCCTCCCAGTGGTTCATGACACTGCGTATCCTGTGACCGTCCGCATTGACATAGCGCTTTGCAGTGTAAAACTCCGGCAGCTCCGACACCGCCTGTTTCAGAGTTATATTCCTCTCGCAGAGTATGCCTATTACCTTTGCGGCAAGGAAAAAACCGTCCAGAGTGAAATTCTGCTCTTTAGCAAGCTTTCGGGCGTTCTTGTCCGCCTCTCCGTCACCGGAAAGAAAGTAACGGTAAATATGTCTTCCCTTCGACCTGGCAAATTCCTCCGCCGCAAATGTGAAATCAAAGGGCAGGGCTACATCACGCCCCTTTGAAAACAGGTCGTTGCAGCAGATAAAAATCAGCTTTTCATAAGTCACAAAGCCGCTTTTTTCCGAATAAAGCGCTGACTTTGTACCGTCCGGACTGATTTGCAGTACCAGTTCTTTCTTGCCTTTCCTGTCAAACATTATCTGATTGCAGACCGGAGAAGATGAACTTATTCTTATGCTATAAGGACAGTTTTCCGGAATAAGACCCTCAATATGCTGCCTGTATATCTCACGGAATCCTGTGCCATCGGCAAATGTACCCTCAGGCGTCTTTGAATCAGGGGTTTTTCTGAGTGAAAGCGCAGACGAGATAAGCCTTTCCCTGGCAGACGAAAGAGGAAGTCCACCACGCTCTTTCAGTTCAAGCTTTATCAGCGGTTCGTCTTTTATATAGACACACAGGTCGCATTTTGATAGCCTTGACGCAAAAAACAGTTCTGTTTCAAGGCATCTTCCAAGGGAAATAACGTTTTTACCGCTGGAAAGAATACCGGAGATAACGCTAAGTTCAGCCGCCCTGTCCTCACCGCTTCTGCCTATAATTATCCTGTCAGCCGACTGTGCCGCAGCCATTCCCGAAAAAACTGCCTCAGAGGGCATGAAACCTCCTGTAATCTGTCCTTCTCTCAACACTGCTCTCATTTTTACTTCTCCTTTCGGACATTACATTCTGAAAGAAGTATTGACATTTTAAGGCTGTTTATTCAGATACTTTCCAGTCGGTCCGGACCTCTTTTCTGAGAAGTATAAGACCTGTCAGATTGGGAAACGCCATAAGACCATTGAATATATCCGAAACCGTCCAGACCGTCTCCAGCTGTGCAATCGCTCCCACAAATACAAACACAAGAAAAATCAGTTTATAAAAGGGTATTCCTGCATCACCGAAAATATATGTTACCGCACACTCTCCGCAGTAAAACCAGCCGATTATCGTTGCAAAGGCAAAAAGTGATACCGCCGCTGTGATAAAATACGGTGCAAATTCACCCGTTTCCTTTCCGAAAGCCGCAGTTACAAGCATTACGCCGTCACTTCCGCTGTCCATAACACCGGTAGTGAGTATGACCAGTGCTGTCAGCGTACAGCAGACTATTGTATCGGCAAACACCTCGAAAACCGCCCACAGTCCCTGCTGTCCGGGGTCACGGCAGTCGGCTGAGGAGTGTAAAACGGCTGAACTGCCAAGTCCTGCCTCATTTGAAAACACACCCCTTCTCAGTCCGACATTTATGCTACGGCTTATGACTGCTCCGCTTATTCCTCCCCCAACTGAGCGTATTCCGAATGCGTCTGTGAAAATCTCCGAAAAAGCCGCCGGAATCTTATCGTAATTACACCCAATGACAAACACCGCACCGCCTATGTAAGCAACGGACAAAACCGGTATCAGAATCTGCGTTACAGAACCTATCCTCTTTATTCCACCGGAAATTATCACTCCGCATATCAACACGGCTGCCCCACCTGTTACTGCAGGAGATATCCCGAAACAGCCCTCCAGTGATGAGGATATGGAATTAACCTGAGTCATATTCCCCATTCCCAGTGCCGCAAGAGCGCAGCATACCGCAAACATGACTGCAAGTCCTTTTTTCCCTGTGCCATATTCAAGGTACGCCATAGGTCCGCCGTACCACTTCCCGTTAATCCGGCGGCGGTAAACAGTGCCAAGATAGTTTTCGCCGTAAACAAGCGCCATTCCCATAACCGCTGACACCCACATCCAGAAAATCGCTCCAGCTCCCCCTATTGTAAGAGCAGTCGCAACGCCGGCAATGTTTCCGGTCCCCATAGCGGCGGCAAGTGCGGCAGACACCGCCTGAAACTGAGAGATACTCCCCTTTTCACTGCACTGTGTACGGCTTTTGTCGTGAAACAGCGAGAAAAATGTGCGTTTGAGTATCTGCGGAAATTTTACTATCTGAAAAAATCCCAGACGGACAGTATATATCAGACCTGTCCCAAGAAGAAGAAAAAGCAGCGGCTTTCCCCATACAATATTATTGATAATATCAGGCATTATTTTTTCCTCCCCTTGAATTCACTGTTAAGTTTGTGTTATAATAAATGCAAGCATTTATTATAATTTATTTTAATGCCCTTGCAGATGCGCAAATCAAAGATTTGCTCCCTGCATATCGGGCGATTATAGCAAAAAATCTTCGATTTTATGCTATAATAAAATAATAAAACTACAGGAGGAAAAAAATGAAAGAATACAAATCTGACAAAAACTGTCTTAATATTCTGAGAATCGCCGTAATTATTGCCACGTTTCTGCTTATAGTTTTATGCGCATATTTTCTCTCCTTTATTCCAAAGCTTATGATTCTGCTTAACATATTATTCTTTGCCGCCGGTTTTTTCCTTGTGGTCATATATCTTCCGGTGTATTTCAGAAATCTCTGCTACTATGTTGTTGAAGAAGAAAAAATTATCAAGGTAAGCGGTTTCTTTTTTATTAAAAAACAAATTCTGTCCATTGATAAGATTCAGTACACTACGTCAGTTTCAACACCATTTAACAAGTTTACCGGACTTAACTTCTTCCTGCTTTACGCTTACGGCGGACTTATGACAATAATGTTTCTTAATAAAAATGATTTTGAAGAATTAAGTTTCACATTCAGAAAGTGAGGGAACAATGTATCACGAACACCCTCTTAAAATACTGAAAAACGCCTCAAAGAATATCTGGCTGCTGATTTTTCCGCTGCTCAGAGGCATCAGGACTATGCACCTTGATTTTGATGTTTTCTACAACTGGATTATGGGCGCATGGTTTGACATTCTTGTTATACTTGTGATTATCGGCTACGGATATCTGCGCTGGATCTTTACCTGGCTCAGATTCGGAGACAATGAGGTTACTCTTATCAGCGGTATCCTGGTAAAAAGAGAAACTACTATCCCTTATGAAAATATTTCCGCTGTGGCTGCTGAACACCCCTTTTATCTGCGTCCTTTCAAAGCTGTGCGGCTGAAAATAAACACCTGCGGAGGCAATTTCAGCAGTTCTGATATGACACTGCTCATGCGAAGAAGTGATTCATGGCAGATACATCACAAAATGCCTGTATCTCATTACAAAAAGAAAAAAACTTTTGAGTTCCACCCAAAGCTTCTGACAATAATCTTTTTCTCGTTTGTATTTTCCAGCAGTTTCTCAGGTGCATTCTACATTGCAGCACTTCTCTTCCAGCTGGGAAAGTCCTCCAAAGACCTGCTTGAACATGAACTCAAAGACGCCTTAAACCAGCTGACCAGCGAAGTGTCCTCAAAATTTGCACTGAGTATTCCTCCGGCAGCCATAATCTTAGGCATACTGATTATCTTTACCTGGCTCATGTCCTTTATTTTCAACATCTTCCGCTATGCCGGATTTGCAATGAAAAAGGATAAAAACTCACTCCAGATAAAAATGGGAGCCGTTACAAAAAGGCATTTCTATATTGTAACTCATAAAATAAACTACATTGATATGCGCCAGAACATTATCATGAAGATTTTCAAAAAAACTTCCCTTTATATCAGCTGTTCCGGATACGGCAACCAGAAAAACGAACTGCCGGTACTCCTGCCTGTTCTGAGCAGACGTCAGGCAAACAATGCACTTGATATTCTCGATTTCGGCAAAAGAATAGGCAAACGCTCTGTTAAGGCAAACCGATCGGCTGTTATGACCTTTCTTGGTCTGCCCCTTTGTTTCTGTATTGGTATACCCTTCGCCGCAGCAGCTGTAATGCACTTTTTCCCCTCCGTTTCAGAATTGGTAATTCCCTTTGCGGTTATGGCGGAAATACCGTCAGTCTGGATGATAGTCGTAAAAACTCTTGCGCTTTTAACAACCGGTCTCTCAATCGAAGATAATTTTGTCTGCATAAGATATTCAAGATTTTTCGCATTCCACACAGTTCTGGCAGACAGAAAAAAACTCGTTAAAGCACAGATAATCCAGAATCCTATACAAAAAAAACTCGGCAGATGCCGTCTGGACTTCTATTTCAATTCCGAAATGCCTAAGAAAAACAAGCTGCACGGAATTAATATAAAAGATGCACAAAATATTCTTAAGATACTTGATATGGATAAATAAGGAAAAAATCATGTTAAAAAAGCATAAAAAATTAATAACAGGCATTGTAATTATTGCTATACTTGTTTTAATATACCATATATTCCAATATGTAACTATGCCCTCCGGTGAAAAGGAACACCTGGAATTAAATGGCGTCCTGACCGTAGATATAAATGTTGACAAATGGTATTCTGATAAAACAGTAACAATAAGTGATAAGGGCGCTTTGGAAGAACTTCAGAATTATATTAATTCTCTGGAACTGATT
Organism: uncultured Ruminococcus sp.; assembly: GCA_945876155.1. Taxonomy (GTDB): domain Bacteria; phylum Bacillota; class Clostridia; order Oscillospirales; family Ruminococcaceae; genus Porcipelethomonas. The sequence continues at coordinate 5,164 of CAMCMW010000134.1, forward strand.
GAGTTAGAAAGTGATTATGGAAGAAATTATCCGGGACATCTGTATATGATGTTTTTGCCTTACGATACTATTTCGCTTTCAGGCAGATATTTAAGCGTACATCCTAATGACCAAGATGATAAGGTATATACTGAATACTATATTGTCGATTCCGGATATAATCCGCTTACCGGAAGCAATAAGGTGTCAAAATTTATGGATAAACTTATCAGTGAATATGGTGAAAAAATATCATAAATTTTTAGCTGTCCGAAAGGGCGGCTTAATTTTTTTGCAATAAGCTGTAACGTTTGGTACAATAATAAAGTCTTATTATGTGAAAGGCGGTGAAACATTTGGATTTCGATGAGCTGTACAGCGAATATTTT
>CAMCMW010000135.1 GCA_945876155.1 uncultured Ruminococcus sp.
GCGTCAGCTGTGATAAACGGCAGGTTAATCTGTGAAGTTGGAGTTGAAGAAAGCTCAATCTTTGCCTTTTCAGCAGCTTCCTTTAATCTCTGCATTGCCATCTTGTCGCCTGTAAGGTCAATGCCCTCTGCCTTTTTGAACTCTGCTGTCATCCAGTCAATGATTCTCTGGTCGAAGTCGTCGCCGCCCAGGTGGTTGTTACCGGCTGTTGCAAGAACTTCTGTAACGCCGTCGCCCATTTCGATAATGGAAACATCGAATGTACCGCCGCCTAAGTCATAAACCATGATTTTCTGTTCTTCTTCCTTGTCGATACCGTAGGAAAGAGCGGCAGCTGTTGGCTCGTTGATGATTCTCTTAACGTTGAGACCTGCAATCTGACCTGCGTCCTTTGTTGCCTGACGCTGTGAGTCTGTGAAGTATGCAGGAACTGTAATAACTGCCTCTGTAACAGTTTCACCGAGGTAAGCCTCTGCGTCTGATTTCAGTTTCTGGAGTATCATAGCTGAGATTTCCTGAGGTGTGTATGATTTTCCGTCAATGTTTACCTTGTAGTCAGAACCCATGTGACGCTTGATTGAGATAACTGTCTTGTCAGGGTTTGTTACTGCCTGACGCTTTGCAACCTGACCTACAAGTCTTTCGCCTGTCTTTGAAAATGCAACAACTGAAGGAGTTGTTCTTGCGCCCTCTGAGTTAGGGATTACAACGGACTTGCCGCCTTCCATAACTGCAACGCATGAGTTTGTTGTACCTAAGTCAATACCGATAATTTTTCCCATGATAAATCTTCCTTTCTATAATACCCTTAGTTGGCAACCGCCACAACTGCGTGACGAATTACTTTGTCATTGTACATATAACCCTTCTGGAAAACCTCGCAGACTGTGTTTTCTCCAAAGTTTTCATCTTCTGTCTGCTTTATGGCATTGTGCAGATTCGGGTCAAATTCTGCGCCCATAGCCTCCATCTCAGTAACACCGATTTTTTTCAGTGAGTCGCTGAACTGGTTGTAAATCATCTGCATACCGTTTTTAAAGGTTTCATCGGCACACTCTGATTCTATCGCCCTTTCAAAGTTGTCAAGCACCGGCAGTATTTCCGCAATGCACTTGATAGTCGAGTCGCTGAAAATTTCAAGCTTTTCCTTTGATGTACGCTTTCTGTAGTTGTCGTATTCGGCGCACAGTCTGAGATATTTGTCGTCAGCCTCAGCAATCTTGTTTTCAGATTCTTCAAGCTTAGCTGTCAGTTCGTCTATCTCCTTTTGGAGAGCGTCCGGTTCTTCTTCGCTGACGGGAATATCAATATCCATATCCTCCGCCGATTCCTTTTCATAGTTTTTGTCAGCCATTGTCATCTTCCTTTCCGTCAGCCTCCGCATCCTCCGAAATGAGGTCGGAAATTTTCTGAGTAAAATATTCTATATAAGGTATGATTTTAGCATAATCAAGTCTCATAGGACCGATAACCCCCAGCGAACCCGCTGTTTTGTCGCCTCTCTGATAGTTTGAAACTATCATGCTGGAGTTTCCTATTACAAATCCGTCACTTTCTTCACTGAACACAACGTGAATACCGCTGAACGAATCGTTCATAAGCTGTTCAAGCTCTTCATGGTGATCCATGAATTTCACAATATCCATTGTATTCAGTTCACTGCACGACAGCAGATTTTTTGTACCGCTTACCGTCAGCTCCTTGTGGAGCAGATCTCTTGAAAGCTCGCATATTCCCTGGACGAGAGGTGAAAGAGTCAGCATATACGTGCCGAGTGCCTCGATAAGCTTTGAGAGCATCTCGTCTGATAAGTCTGAAACTGAAACTCCCATAAGATTTTCCTGAACATAGTTTGTGAAAAATTCAAGCTGTTCATTCGTCAGGTCAAATTCAAGCCGGCAAGCCTTGTTCTTTATACTTCCGTTTGAAGTAATCAGCAGTATGACGTAAAGCCGCTTGCCCGTGGGGATAACCTCGACTTTGGATATAACCGAAAACTTCGGAGCGGAGTTTGACGCCACCGCTGCGCACTGTGTAAGTTCCGCCAGAGCCGTAGTTGCGCTTTCTATAATAAGTTCCTCAGTCAGCGCACCCTTTTCCTCAAGCATATTGTCAAGACGTCTTACTTCTTCTTCCGGCAGCTGATTGTGCTGCATTATCCTGTCAATGTAGAGTCTGTAGCCGCTGAACGTGGGGATTCTTCCGGCAGAAGTATGGGGCTGTTCGAGATAGCCCAGCTGTTCCAGAACTGCCATATCGTTTCTGACCGTTGCAGCTGAAACGTTGATATCCGGAAGTGCGGCAATGGTCTTTGAGCCTACCGGTTCGCCCGTCAGAACATATTCATCAATGACAGCGGCTAATATTTTAAGCTTTCTGTCATTCAATTTACCTTCCTCCCTTACTGCTGGCAGTTTTGATTTGTGAGTGTTAGCACTCAATCTCCCTGAGTGCTAAATATAATTTATCACTATTGTGTCCGAATGTCAAGGGTTTTATTCATTTTTGTATACTTGAACAAATAGCCCCTTGATTTTCAGACGTTTTGACAGCACTTTGATAACTTATTGCTTTATAATCCTTGCCTCACCGGAATTGAGTACTTCCTCTGTGCCGTCATCATATTTAACGATAAGTCCGGCATTGTCGCTGATTCCGAGGGCAGTAGCCGTGCGCTCCTCGTCATATTTTGAAACTGCAACACGCATACCCGTTATAAACGAACGGCGGCGGTATTCTTCCAGAAAAGCTTTCTTTTCAATGTTTTGCATATAGCTGTCGATATTTTTCAGTATTTCCGCTATAAGACGGCATCTTCCCGGCAGATTTCCGGTTTCGTCCTCAACGGAAGAGGCGATTTTCAGCAGTTCCTCCGGAAAAGATTCCTTAACACTTCTGAGATTTATCCCTATTCCGGCTACGGCATAATCAAGTCCGCCGCTTTCAAAATTGATTGCCGCCTCAGTAAGAATACCGCAAATTTTCTTACCGTTCAGATAGAGGTCATTCACCCACTTTATTTTAACGTCAGTGCCGCACACTCTGTCAACAGCGTCAGCAGCGGCGGCGGCAATACACGAGGTTATAAGCTGGCTGGACTGCATATCTGTCTTCGGGCGCAGTATAACGCTCATATAAATACTTCCTCCGGCTGGTGAACAGAAACTTCTCCCCAGTCTTCCTCTTCCGGCTGTCTGCATATCAGCGGTAACGAGAGTGCCGTTGCCTGCGCCTTCTGAGGCAAGCTTTTTGGCGTAATTATTTGTGGAATCTATAGTATCGAATATATAAATACTGCGGCTGTCGTTTTCCGGGAGATACTTTCTGATGACTGGTTCACTCAGGGCAGTCCCCTCGGAGGAGAGGATATAGCCTTTGTTTGTGACCGCCTCTATCTCAAAGCCGTCGGACCGCAGAGAAGTAACCGCTTTCCAGACGGAATTTCTTGAAATGCCCAGACGTTCAGCAAGTGTTTCGCCGGAAACGAATCCGCCGGATTCAAGGAGTACTCCAAGCACCTTTTCCTTTGTTGTCATAATTTTTCACCCTTTCGGTTTTAATGCCATAAAATATAGAAAACGAAAAAAATTTTTCGTTTTCTATTAGCCGATATGCACGGAGCTTACAAAGTAAGCGGATGTGCAAGGCAATAAAATAAATAATTATAGTGAACGCAAAATTATTTTTGCGTTCACTATAATATAGCATAAATTCCGGAAAATAACAATAGCTGTCCGTGACCGGACTGGACAATTCGTTGATGGATAATTTTGTTTTACGGCTCGACCGGCTGTAAAAATCAAACAGTACACTGCAAAAAATTCAACGCATGAAAGGTAATTCCATGAATACATACATTTTACAGGACATTCTCCTTGTCCTCGCCGTTTCAACCGACGCTCTTATCGCCGCATTTTCCTTTGGTTCGGGAAAAATACGCATACCGCCCCTGTCCGCCCTTATCATAAGTATTATATGCACGGCTATCCTCACCGGCTCAGTGCTGCTGTCCACTGTAATCGGCGGCTTTATCCCGGAAAAGCTGTGCCGTGCGGTCGGGGCGGCAATACTCACCATTATGGGTACTGTTTCGCTGTTTCAGAATATGCTGAAAAGCGCCCTGAGAAAAAGGCAGGGTGAGGGCGGTCTGAAATTCCGGTTTTTCAATATCGACTTTGTGATATGCGTATATCTCGACGAAACCAAAGCCGACTGCGACTGTTCCAAAAACCTCTCTGCAAAAGAGGCGGTCACTCTCGCCCTTGCGCTTTCAGCAGACTCCCTTGCAAGTGGATTCGGAGCAGGACTGGGAAGTGCAAACATTGTGCGTATCGCCGCCGCAAGCCTTGCCGCCGGACTGGGTTCAATCGCCCTGGGAAGTTTTCTGGGTCAGAAGGCGTCCTGCCGCAAGCCGGAGCTTTCGTGGCTTTCGGGTGCTATACTTATTTTGCTGGGACTTTTTAAGTATATCGGGGTTTGATTATTTATAGTGTTTGTGGTATAATTAAAGAATGATAACGCAGATTGTCTGTTCAGGGACATCTGCGTGTGAAAAAGCAAAACAGGGGATAACACAGTATGAAAAAATTCATAATAAAAATATTTCAAAAAATAAAAAAAGGACTGCCGGAAATGTCGGAAAGCTTTGTAAAATGGGGTATTCTTGCGCTCCTGACCGGTTCTGCGGTAGGCTTGGTTTCCTCTCTTTTCCACCTTGCGCTGAAAGAAACCGTAGTTATAAGAGAGCGTTACCCCCTTGTTATACTTTCACTGCCGGTCTGCGGTCTGCTTATCGTTGCACTGTACAAGCTTTTAAAGCTTACCCATGACAAGGGTACTAACATGGTTCTCATGGCGGTGAGGGACGGCGAAAAGATGACATGGCGCAATACCGTCAGTATCTTTGCCGGTTCTGTCCTTACCCACATAGGCGGCGGTTCTGCCGGACGAGAGGGTGCGGCACTCCAGATAGGCGGCAGTATCGGTTCGCAGATAGGACTGTGGCTGAAACTCGGCTCACAGGACTGCCGTATGCTTACAATGTGCGGTATGAGCGCTGGATTTTCTGCTCTTTTCGGCACTCCTGTGGCGGCGGCGTTTTTCTCAATGGAGGTAATCAGCGTGGGCATAATGCATTACTCCGCCCTTGTTCCCTGCATAATCTCCGCCCTTACCGGTCTTGCTGTATCCTCACGTTTTGGCGTATCAGCGGAAAAGTATGAGATATCATTCGGTACGGTGAACTATATGCTGTATCTGAAAGTTCTGCTTATCGCTGTCTGCTGTGCGGTTTTAAGCATTGTCTTCTGCTTTGTACTGAAAAATGCCTCACGGTTTTACAGAATATTCATCAGAAACCCATATCTTCGTATCGCTTTGGGCGGTGCGGCGGTAGTGGTACTTACATTTATATGCGGCACATACGACTACAACGGCACAGGTGGTGAGGTCATAAAACGTGCCTTTGTGCAGACTGCCTCGTGGGAGGAGTTTGCCCTTAAACTGCTGTTT
>CAMCMW010000136.1 GCA_945876155.1 uncultured Ruminococcus sp.
TCTTTAATAAGAATGCACCCCGTCAGACTCTGGATAGATTTTCCGTGTCTGAACAGGATGCATATTTTATTACTGAATCAGCATACGTCGCATAAGGGATAAATCAAAAGCATTGATAATATTATCATTATTCAGATCTGCCGCCTTCCAGTTGGTAAGCTTTGCATCAGGTAAAGCAGTCAGCCATTTCTGCAGCATAACAATGTCAGCAACGTTTAATATTCCGTCACTGTTTACATCTCCTTTAATTTCTGTAACGATTTCAGTTGTTGCAGACGGAATTGTAGTTGTCACCGGTACAGTAGTTGTTGTTACTGGTACAGTGGTGGTTGTTGCAACAGTAGTCTTTATTGTGGTTGTAGTTGTGGTGGTCGTAGTTGTAGTGGTAGTAGTTGTTGTTACTGGTTCAGGTCCGGTTATTTTAGTTCCGGCAACAGCGCCGATAGCCTCGTCAATATAAAAATTATCAGTTCCGCTTTCAGTTTCAATATAGATTATAAAATCTTTTCCACCTTCCGGCAGCTTGAAATTGGTATTTGCAAGCTGAACATAATTTCCCTTTACTGCCGTGGCAGAGGCAATGCGTGAATATTTGGTATCACCGTTAGAATCAGTATATTGCAGAGTGAGAGCCATATTCTGAGTACTGTCACCGTCGAGATATTCAGCGCATACACTGAAACTATATTCCTGACCAGCTATGAATGCGGAATTTAAAGCTTTCTGTGCGCCGTTCCAGGAGTTTGTTCTGTTCTGAACAAGAAGTGCTTCGCCGCCCTTGTAAGGAGTTCTTCCACTGAGGAGTACATCAGATGAACCGTGTCCTTCCCAGCTGTATGTATTGCCTTCAAAGTCGTCGTGGAAATAGTAACCGTTTTCATCAGGTTCAACCGGCTTATCAGCAAGAGTTACAACAAATGTTGAAACACTCTCCGCCGGGAGCTGTGCCCAGAAGCTGTTGTCAGTGTAAGCTAAGTTTTCTGTTTTAGCAATATTTTCAGTACTTGAAGTTCTGTAACGGTCGATATCCGTAATCTGTGAACCGGAACTTACAGAAAACTGCTGTGCGTAACCCTCAGAGCCTTTGTTTATTGCAACGATAGTAACCTGATTGTCGTCTCCCTTGTAGGCAGATACATAAACATTGTCCGCAGGCTGTTCAGTTGCATCAATACGTACATCACCCGGACGAACATACTTGGAATACTGTGCCATACAGTAACCACGCTTACTGATTTTACCGTCTTCTGTCATTAAACCATAGCTTCTGCGGATATACCACCATGTATATGCGCTCATATTTCCCACAACCATGGCGTTGTGAATATTTTCCGAAACCTGTATAGCCTCCGGATAATTATTAGCAGAATTTGCATCGCTGTTTGGAACATACACTTCTGTCATCCAGATTTCCTTGCCGCAGTTTTCAAGAGCCGGGAAGTCCATCCAAGCTCTCTGAGTACCATAAAAATGAGTACCGAACAAATCGCAGTTTGCAAATGCCTTGGCGTTATTCAGTATTTTTGTATAGAATTTTTTTCCTCCGTCACCTTTGGATATCCATGAAGCACCCTCAGGAGAATACTGGAATGACTCAGGTGACATAAGTCTTGTACTTGTTATCTGATCACCATAGTTTGCAATAAAATCAGTTGTTTCATCTGTTGACCAGTAAGTCCATTCAGAAGCATAATCCGGTTCATTCTGAACTGAGATTGAGTAAAGGTCAACACCATTATTTTTCATGTATGTACCGAAATTGTTGAGATGCTGTGCATAAGCTCCATAATTTGATTTCGGCAGATGAAGCTTACCATTGCTGCCGCCTGATTCAGCAAGATTTGCAGGCGGTTCCCATGGAGATGCAAAAACCGTTGCTCCCATTTTAGATGCGAACTGTGCTGTCGGAAGTGCCCTGCTCCACTGAGAACTGTCCGGATTAACGAATACACGGAGCACAGTAAGTCCCAGCTCGTCATCGCCGTTTCCGAATGCAGTCTGTCTTTGAGCCTCTGTCATGTCCTGCCCTGTCCACTCAGGGTGATTAATTCCGCCGAATCCTCTTATTGTCTGATATTCGATGGACGTGTCAATTACACATTCACTTGCTGCCGAAACATTCCCTTTCGGGTAAAACGATAATGTTGACAGCATAAAAGCAGTTGCCGTAAAGGCTGCCGCTAATTTTTTCAGATTCATCTGAATTCCCCCTTGCTTAAATGTCAAAAAATATATTCATATATTCATAATACACGATTTTGTATCAACTGTCAATGTAAAATTTGCATATTTGGTGTATAAAATGATTGTTTTATCACCATCCGTTACTGAACACGGATAATCAATAATGAGGAGTATTTCAGAGAAAGAACACTCTGTTACTGGTCAATAATTTACGGAAGTGAACTGAAAAGCGGAGAGGACTACAGTAAGCTTAAAGAAACTATCTGTATAAACATTGTTGACTTTAATATGTTTGACTGCACTGGTAAATCCGGAATACATTTTTTTGAATTGAATAAGAATAGTTGACTTTTTTGGCAGGAAACAGTATAATAAAATTATAAATTATACAGTTTATATCTGAAAGAGGTATAGAGATGAAAAAGAAAATGAATCAGTCAACTATAGTGAAAATCACAAATATTGCAGTTATTATACTGATAATTATTGCGGCGATTATGACGTATATTATGGAAAGTATTAATACTAAGATAAGTATGGCGAACGCAGCAAAAGGACAGATTCAGAGTAAAACAGAAGAGTTTTATGACGCATCGGATATTCTGTTTGATTCTTTGAGACATTATGTAGCAACGGGCAATAGTGAGTATCTTGACGAGTATAATGCCGGAATCTCTGAGGGAGTACTTGATAACATTTATGTTGAACTGAAAGAAGAAATCAGTGAATATGTCGGAACATCAGAAAATATTGACGTTCTTTATTCACTGGCGCAGGAAAGAGCGAATCTTGACAAAAATATCATAGAATTTATGCAGCAGGACGACAAGAACAGTGCTGAAGCTGTTCTTTACGGTGAGGAATATGACGCTGTTTCAATAGAATTCGGCGATAAATACACTGAGTTGATTGAAAAAACAGAAACGGTTTCAGAGAAAAAAATGGACGCACTTCGTACAAGAAAGAATATATGGCGTATTCTTGTGTACATAAGCTTTGGCATTGTTGTGTTTGCTGCAATAATGCTTATGCAAATTACAATGGTTAAAATCATTAAGCCGATACAAAGGATAAAAGAATCAATAAAGGCGCTTGCGGCGGGTAATCTTGACATCGAAGTAAAGCTTGAAGAAAATACTTCTGAAATTGGTCAGATTGCAGCTGAAATGCATAATCTTATTGATTTTCAGAAGAATATTATCGCAGATATTGATTATATGCTTAACGAGTTGGCGACAGGTAACTTTGTAGCAAGAAGTCAGTGTGAAGAAAATTACAAGGGTGATTATAATAATATCATTTTGTCAGTGAGTAAAATCAGCACACGTCTTAATTCTGTAATGCACAATATTACGGAATCCGCAGAACAGGTCGCATCAGGTTCCGATCAGGTAGCCGGTGCATCACAGGCACTTTCGCAGGGGACAACGGAGCAGGCAAGCTCTATTCAGGAAATGTCAGCTACAATCAGTGAGATTAATGACAAGGTAATGAGAAATACTCAGAATGCGAGAGAACTTAATAAAATTGCTGAAGATATGCTTTATGATATGAATCAGAGCAGTGAGCAGACAGAAAAAATGGTTGCTGCAATGAAAGAAATCAGTGCCATTTCAGCTGAAATCAGCAAGATTGTAAAGACTATTGACGATATCGCTTTCCAGACAAATATTCTTGCACTTAATGCGGCAGTTGAAGCGGCTCGTGCCGGTAATGCGGGTAAAGGTTTCTCTGTTGTTGCTGACGAGGTAAGAACTCTTGCAGGCAAGTCTGCAGAGGCTGCAAGTGATACAACTAAACTTATCCAGAAGGCTATTGAAACTATTGAAAACGGTGCGGAATGTGCAGATGCAACTACAGAAGCAATGAATGTGGCTAAGCAGAAAACTCAGGTGGTTGCTGACGGTATTAACGAAATTACAAACAATTCGGAAGACCAGGCTAATGCTATCAGCCAGACTACTATCGGCATTGAGCAGATTTCGGGGGTTGTACAGTCAAATTCAGCTACTGCAGAGCAGAGTGCAGCTGCTTCAGAAGAACTTTCAGCACAGGCACAGAAACTTAAAGAACTTATGGGGCAGTTTAAGCTTGGTGAGGACATAGATAATTATAACGATATGATTTCAGATGCTGTATATGAAAGCACAGCAGACAACTATATGCAGTCAGAGATATCAGAACTTTCGGATAAATATTGATTCCTGATAAAGGGGGATTAATCCAAAAGCGCTGAAGTCAGTGGTATGAGAATCGGACGTGCCATTGTGAAAAATCCGGATATACTGTGGAATTGTAATAAAAAGCGCCCTGAAACGGAGTTTTCTGCTCCGCTGAGGGCGCTTTAAATTTTAGGTGTTGCGTTTTAAGACTTTAAAAAAAGCCTTAAAACTGCGTATTTACGGCATTTAAGGTTATAATGTCTGTTATAAAATTAGCTGCTATATTAAGAAAGGAGCAACCATACGGCTGCTCCTTTTCCTATACCTGCCAATCCGAAAGGCTCTTTTTTATTTCCATTTTCCGGGGAAGTAACGCAAAGTGTCCAAGAATTTTGACTTGAAAAAAGACCCGGAGAACGAAAAGGTAATCTATTGAGAATGCACGTTGTGGATTCAGGTCACATTTCTTTTAATCCTTGCTTTGATTTCTTCTGTCTCTTTATTGATGGCGGTTTGTAATAAATCTGACAACATCAAATCGAGTTTTTGTTTTGAAAGTTCAACTACATTTTGACTTATAAAGTAATCATATGAAATATCAGCAATTGAGGAGATGATTATTTTATATTGTTCTGGTTTACAAAGTGATAAGAATTTGTCATTTGAGTTATAAACGAATGCTTTTCCGTCCTCACGAAAATTGTCCTCTATAAATTCTAACGAATTGAATTCTTCGCTGTATGGAATTGAATCTTTGATATATTCGCAGAAATTTTCCTGTGACATATCGGAAGGAAAAACCGAATAATAGTAGTCATTAAACAGGTTTTTGATTTTGTTTTCAAAATTTTGACTGAAAGAAGTTGTTATTACATCATTGAGAACTTTGTTTAATGCGAGCTGGTGAGCCCGCCTTGATATTTCTCCGAAAATCTCATTGTTAATTAAACTGTTGACCAGCTGACCATATCCACTGTTGTCCTTTAATGTGTTAATGCTTTCTTCGGAAATGTGAAGTACGTTCGAAATTGTCTGGTGGTCCTGTGATTTTATATCAGATTTACCGAACAAATATTCGAAATCACAATCAAAAACATTACAGATATCTGTCAGGGTTTGTATGTCAGGCAATGTCTCATTA
>CAMCMW010000137.1 GCA_945876155.1 uncultured Ruminococcus sp.
CGTAGAAGATACTTGGATGGTGACGTCCTGGGAAAATATATCAATGCCGGCTTTTATATTCCTCAATAGCTCAGTCGGTAGAGCATGCGGCTGTTAACCGCAGGGTCGTTGGTTCGAGTCCAACTTGGGGAGCCATTTAATCCGAATTCTTTTTAGAGTTCGGATTTTTTGTTGTGTGTAAATATAGTTGAGGGAGGAAAATTATGAAAGCAATGAAGAGCGACTGGTATAAGAAAATCTGGACACTTGATATCAAAGATCAGTCCTGGGTTGAGGATACAAAACGACAGGTGGATTTTCTTATACAAAAACTGGAACTAAATGGCGGAGAAAAAATACTCGACCTTGCCTGCGGATTCGGACGCCATTCACTTGAACTTGCACACCGTGGCTTTGATGTAACAGGCGTTGACATTACTCCCCAGTACATAGAATATGCTGAAGAACAGGCTGAAAAAGAAAAACTTAACGCTCGGTTCATCTGTTCTGATATACGTGATGTGAGCTTTGAAAATGAATTTGATGTTGTGCTTAATATGGCTGACGGCGCAGTGGGGTATCTTGAAAATGATGCGGAAAATCTGAAGATTTTTTCTGTTGTTTCAAAAGCACTGAAATCTGGCGGAAAGCACTTTATGGACATTATGAACGCAAGCTATGCCAATACTCATTTTCCGTGCAAGATGTGGGACGCTGGAGAAAAGTGCCTTACGTTATCCAATTTTGAATGGGACAGCGAAACCAAAACCCTTATCTACGGTCAGCTGGATTACCGTTACGGTGAACCCCTGCCAAAGCCCGAAATGACAGAAGGCAATCCCATAAGGCTTTACTCCCTCGACGAAGTTAAGAATATCTTTTCATCTCTCGGGTTGGAAGTGTATGACAGCTATTCAGATTTCAGCGGTAAGCCGTCCTCTGATAACGATATTCAGTTAATGGTTTGTTCCAGAAAACTGTGAGATATTATATTTTATCCGAACTCTTTCCGGGGTTCGGATTTTTATTTAAGTCAGAAATGACAATATTTAAATTGCAATATATTATAATTTTTTATGAAATGTATGATTTTCCTATTGACATGCTGTGTACTATAGTGTATAATACAGTTAGAACTAAAAATCTATCGGAGGCGGGAAAATGACAAAAAAGAAAAAAATTATCATTTCTGCTGTATCAGTAGTTGCTGCTGCTGCGATTGCTGTTAGCGGAATACTCATCTGGAAAAACAGCAGCGACGAGTTTAAGGATTCCGGAAAGGTCTATGTGAGCAAGGTCAAAGACGTGAATACAGCTGTGTCCTTTTCACTTGGCGGCGACTGCTTTTCGGGAGTGGTTGAGCCGCAGAAAAGTTATGATGTGAAGTATGACTCTTCTAAGAAAATCAAGGATATACTTGTCAGTGAGGGAGATACTGTCGAAGCGGGAACAGACCTTTTCACCTATGACGTTGAGGCTATGAAACTTGAACAGGAACAGGCGGAACTTGAAATTGAGCGCATGAACAATGAAATTTCCTCAATGAAAAAGCAGATAACTGAGCTTGAATCTGAGAAAAAGAACGTGTCCAAAGACGAACAGTACTCCTATACTACACAGATACAGTCACTGGAAACGGACATTGCCAAGGTTGAGTATGATATCAAGGTGAAGAATACTGATATTGACAAAATCAAAAACTCGATTGGCAATTCTACCGTTAAATCGGAGGTCAACGGAACAGTCAGCAAGGTTAACAGTGTTTCTGATAATACCGGTGACGAATATATGAACGACTATTACGGCTACGGTCAGGAAAACCCTGATGTTTTGATTACCATTACTGAAAGCGGTAATTTCAGGGTAAAGGGTAAAATCAACGAGCAGAATATGATACTTATTTATGAGGAGATGCCGGTTGTTGTCCGTTCAAGGATTGACGATACTCTTACATGGAACGGCACAGTTTCAGAGATTTCCAATGAACCTGTAAGCGATACACAGAATATGTACATGGATACAGGCACAGACGATATGGCAACTTCGTCCAACTACTATTTCTATATCACTCCTGAAACCACTGACGGACTTATGCTTGGTCAGCACGTTATAATCGAGCCGGACAGCGGACAGATAAGCACGGTTGAAAAAGAGGGTATATGGCTTTATGAGGACTATATTCAGACCGATTCCGACGGAAAAAGCTATGTCTGGGCAACGGATAAAAAGGACAGGCTTGAAAAGAGATATGTAGAAACCGGAGAGCATGACGAGATGTTCGGAGACACTGAAATTGTAAGCGGACTTGATGATTCCGACTGCATTGCCTATCCGTCCGACGATTATAAAGAGGGAATGCACACCACTACCAATATTGAGGAAGCCGATTTTGAAGAGGACTTCGGAGACGATATGGCAGATGACGGAATGTTTGACGGCGACATGATAGACGGAGACATGATTGACGGAGACATGATTGACGGCGGCATGATTGACGAAGACATGATTGACGAAGACATGATTGACGATGTAATCACAGACGGCGATATTGCTGTTGCAGAATAGCAAGGGGGTATCGGAATGGTTCTTGAATTAAAAGAGATTTACAAGGATTATATGCAGGGCAAGGACGCTGTTCCTGTACTCCGGAATATCAATCTTGCCGTTGAGGAGGGGGAATACCTTGCTGTTATGGGACCTTCCGGTTCCGGAAAATCCACTCTTATGAATATAATCGGCTGTCTGGACAGACAGACTTCGGGTATGTTTATATTTGATGATACCGATATCTCCACTTGTAAAGACAAGGAATTGTCTGAAATAAGAAACAGGAAAATCGGGTTTGTGTTTCAGAATTTCAATCTGCTCCCAAGACAGTCGGCACTGGAAAATGTTGAACTCCCACTGCTTTATGCCGGAGTAAACAAAAAGGAACGCCGTGAAAGGGCGGCAGAGGCACTGGTTAAAGTGGGTCTGGAGGACAGAATGAATTTCCGTCCTACTCAGCTTTCAGGCGGTCAGAAACAGAGAGTTGCCATTGCAAGGGCTATGGTCAACAGTCCACGCCTTCTCCTTGCTGACGAGCCTACAGGCGCTCTTGATACAAAATCCGGTGAACAGGTCATGGAGCTTTTCCGTGAACTGAATGACGAGGGGGTTACTATCGTAATGATAACCCACGAAAGGGAAATTGCTGACCATGCAAAAAGAATTATGTTTATCCGTGACGGTCAGCTTAGTAATTTAAACGGAGGTGACAATCTGTGAAAAAACTGATTATTGCTGTTACCTCTGTGGCAGTGGCAGCCGGAGGAACGTTCGGTGCATACAAGCTTAACGAAAGGCGCAAGACAAATAAAGCTGTGGCTGAAGTAACGCCGGTGTCCCTTATGACTGACTATTACTACGGTGATACCCTTGAACTGGAGGGTATGATATCTTCGGGAAATATTCAGAATGTTATGCCGGACGACAGCAAACTTGTTGAAAAGGTGCTTGTAAAAGAGGGGGACAGCGTTAAAAAGGGTGACCCTCTGCTGAAATATGACATTACTGCTCTGGAACTTGATTTAAAGCAGAAAGAAAATGCCGTTGCAGTTGCAGATTCGGATATAAAGAACGCAAACAAGGAGCTTACAAAGCTGAAAAATCTCAAATCCTCCGAGATGATGCCGGAGCCTCCGGAACCCACTTTTCCTCCCACGCAGCCGCCTGCTGAACCGCCTCAGCCGGAAAATCCGGTTGTTGAAACAAAGGATACCATAAAAAATACTGCGGACTCCGTTTCGGGAGACGGCAGCAGCAAAAATCCACTTGTGTTTGACTGCACTCCGGAAACTGTTGTGACGGGAGAATTTTTCAGTGCGCTTAAAGAAAGCGGCGGTTTTGCGTTATTCAATGTCTATGATGAAAATTCGGAAATGCTGTATCAGTGGAAAATTTCCGGTGCAGATATCGGGGACACTCAGCTTTCTGACAAGGTTATCGGTGAAAATGTCAGCACAGATGCGGACGGGAATATAACTGTAAGCTGGTCCGAAAACACGTTTGGCAGCTATACCGTTCCTAAAATCAGTGATATTTATGAGGATTACAGTTTTGATGACCCCTATGAGGAAGAGCCGTTTGACTATGAAAGCTATTATGAGGATTTCTATAACTCGGTTTACCGCAATTACGACGAGGATTATATGTATTCCAAAGCAGAGATTGCAAAGATGATTTCTGAAAAGGAAAGTGAAATTACAAAGCTTGAGATAGAAAAGAAATCAGCAGAACTTCAGTACAGAATAGCCAAGGAACAGAAAGAAAGCGGAAGTATCAATGCGAGAATTGACGGCGTTGTAACAAAGATAAACGACGCTGAAAGCCTTGAAACCGGTCAGCCTTATATGGTCGTACAGGGCGAGGGCGGTCTGACTGTCAAGGGATATATCGGCGAGCTGAATCTGGACAAGGTTTCTCCGGGAACGGTCATTAATATAAATTTCTGGGAAACCGGTGAAATGGCTGAGGCTGAGGTGACTGAGATAAACAGTGTACCTGTTTCCTATGAAACATATAACGGGGGAGAGAATCCTAACAGCAGTACCTATGAGTTTACTGCGGCTGTGACTGATGATATAACAGTGCCGTCAGACGCCGGAATATCCATCACGCTTCCTTATCAGGAGGAAGTCAGCAGTATCTATATCCCGAAAGTTTATGTCCGTGACGAGGACGGCAAAAGCTATGTATTCAAGGCTGACGAAAACGGCCGCCTTAAAAAGCAGTATGTAAAAACAGGCAAAACTATTTACGGCTATGAAACTGAGATACTGGGCGGTCTGTCTGAATCGGACAAGATATGTTTTCCGTACGGTAAAAACATCAAAGAAGGCATAAAAACCAAAGATTCGGACGAAGTATTGTGGTAAGGGGGAAAGAGAATGTTTGAAAATATAAGGCTTTCATTTAAAGGGATTTTTTCGCACAAGGTACGCTCTTTCCTTACTATGCTGGGTATCATTATCGGTATTGCCGCTATCATTGCTATCGTTTCTACCATAAAGGGTACTAATGAGCAGATAAAGAGCAATCTTATCGGTTCGGGAAACAACAACGTGAGTGTGGCTGTGTACCAGGGAGAATGGCAGATGGATTTTCAGTACCAGTCTCCGCCTGCGGGAATACCGGTCATATCAGACGATGTTAAAAAAGAGCTTGAAAACATAAAGGGCGCAGAAACTGTTTCACTTTACAGACAGCGTATGTACTGCGAATCCATTTACTACATGAACACTCCTCTTGAAGGCGGAAGTGTTCTGGGGATTGATGAAAACTATTTTTCCGCTGCCGGTTACAGAATAAAATCCGGCAAGGGATTTGGCGAAAGGGATTTCAGGGGTACGCAGAAAACTGTGATTATTGACAACAAGGCTGCGGAAAACCTTTTCCCTGGTGAAGAACCGGTCGGGAAGATAATTGATATAATGGGTGAGCCTTTTAAGGTTATTGGTGTTGCGGT
>CAMCMW010000138.1 GCA_945876155.1 uncultured Ruminococcus sp.
TATCACGGTTCTATGAGATATGTTGGTCCGGCAAGACGTGACCTGGGAATCAGAACGGTTTTCAATATCTTAGGACCCCTTGCAAATCCGGCAAACACCGATTACATTCTCCTGGGCGTTTATGACAAAAACCTCCTTGAACCAATGGCTGGAGTACTCATGAATCTGGGAATCAAACGTGCAATGCTGGTTTACGGAAACGACAGGCTTGATGAAATCTCAATTTCCGATACAACTTCGGTTTGCGAAATAAAGGACGGCAAAACTTCTTTCTATGAGATAAATCCGGAAGATTACGGCATGAAAATGGCTGAGAAATCCGAGATTGTTGGTGGTACTGCAACTGAAAACGCAAAAATCACTCTTGGAATACTCAAAGGCGAAATTCAGGGTGCAAAGCGTGATATTGTCCTGCTTAACGCCGGCTGTGCGCTTTACATCACCGGAAAAGCCGGAAGTATTTCCGAGGGAATCAATCTTGCAAAAGCATCAATCGACGGCGGCTGGGCGCTTGCTAAACTTAAACAGCTTATTGAGTATTCAAATAAATTTTAAATATGAACTGGACAGTTGTAAAAGAAATACTTTCATATTGGGATATTACTTTAGGAATCGCAGCTTTAATTATCGGAATTTATAAATGGTATAAGCTGACAATTGAAATTAAAAACCGTTCTGCCTATCTGACAAAAGAGGAAAGATGGAGATTTCGTATACATGATAAATTCGACTATAAAATGTATGGAGCATTGATAATATTAAGTATTTTATTCATTTACAACAGATTAAAAGGAAATATGCCTAATATAATTCAAATATTTATACCTTGACATTTGAAGGGAGTGATTATCACTATGATTTTAGATGAAATTATTGAAAAAAGAAAAATACAGCTTGAACGTGAAAAAGCCACAGTTTCTCCGGAAGAAATGAAAGAAAAGGCGCTTGCCATTAAAACTCCGTGCAGGGATTTTTATGCGGCACTCAGAAAAGACGGTCTTTCCGTTATCTCCGAGGTGAAAAAGGCGTCGCCGTCAAAATCAGTTATCTGCGAGGATTTTCACCCGATTGAAACTGCGGTAAGCTACGAAAAAGCCGGCGCTGACGCTATATCCTGTCTGACTGAGGAGTTTTATTTCAAAGGCAGCAGCGAGTACCTCAAAGCAATCAGAAAAGCAGTTGACCTGCCCATACTCAGAAAGGATTTCATTTTTGACGAGTACCAGATATACGAGGCAAGAGTTATAGGTGCAGACGCTGTTCTGCTCATTGCAGCGGTCCTTGACACGGACACCATGAACCATTTCAGAGAGCTTGCGGAGTCTCTGGGAATGAACTGCCTTTTTGAGTCCCACAACGAGGAAGAACTGGAAAGTATTCTGAAATGTTCCCCAAAAATTGTAGGTATCAACAACCGCAATCTCAAAACCTTTGAGGTAAGTCTTGAAAACACAAAGCGCCTTGCCTCCCTTGTTCCGGAAAACTGCGTGGTTGTTTCCGAAAGCGGTATCGCCTCAAATGAGGACATGAAATTTGTCCGTGAAAACGGTGCAGACGCTGTACTTATCGGTGAAACTCTCATGCGCAGCGGAAATATTTCAGAAACTATGAAGGCACTGAGGGCGGGCGTATGAAGGTAAAGCTTTGCGGTTTAAGACGTCCTGAGGATATCGGTTATGTAAACGAGTTCAAGCCAGATTATGCAGGATTTATCCTCTCCGGCGGCTTTAAAAGAAGTGTTGGCTATGAAATGTTTCTGGCACTGGAAAGTATGCTTGATAAGGACATCAAAAGAGTAGGGGTTTTCGTCAACGAGCCTATAGAGAGCATTGCGGAAAAATACGCTGATAAGCTTGATGTGATACAGCTTCACGGCGACGAGGACAAAAGCTATTTACAACAGCTGAAAAATGTTGTAAACTGTAATATATGGAAAGCAGTCAGAGTGAAAGAGATTTCTGACATTGAAAATGCTGACGGGTACGGTGCAGATATGCTGCTGCTTGACGCATTCTCCCCTGACAGCTACGGCGGTACCGGAAAAACTGCTGACTACAGCGTAATAAAAAAAGCTGTTTTCAGTACGCCGTTTATGCTGGCTGGAGGTCTTGACTGCGATAATGTTGAAAACGCTGTCAGAACCGTTTCACCGGACGGAGTTGACATCTCCGGAGGAATCGAAACAGACGGTTTCAAGGACAGGGATAAAATCAGAAAATTTATGAAAATTGTCAGGAGTGTGTAACTTGAATACAAAGGGTAAATATGGTATTTACGGCGGACAGTACGTTCCGGAAACCGTAATGAACGCTGTCTGCGAGCTTGAAAAGGCTTATGAGCATTACAGCAAGGATAAACAATTTCAGGAAGAACTGAAAGCACTTTACAGAGATTATGCAGGCAGACCGTCTATGCTTTACTATGCGGAAAAAATGACAGAAGACTTAGGCGGTGCTAAAATCTACATCAAGAGAGAAGACCTGAATCACACCGGTTCTCACAAGATAAACAACGTTTTAGGTCAGATACTGCTTGCAAAGAAAATGGGCAAAAAGCGTATTATCGCTGAAACTGGTGCTGGTCAGCACGGCGTTGCAACAGCTACTGCGGCAGCACTGTTCAACATGGAATGTGAAGTTTACATGGGTGCAGTGGATATGGAAAGACAGGCGCTGAACGTTTACAGAATGGAGCTTTTAGGCTCAAAGGTTACTGCTGTTACAAGCGGTACTTCCACTCTTAAAGACGCCGTAAACGAGGCAATGAAGGACTGGGCTACAAACATCGAAACCACTTACTATCTCATCGGTTCAGCAATGGGACCTCACCCATATCCCCAGATGGTACGTGACTTCCAGAAGATAATCGGAGAAGAAATAAAGGCACAGCTGCTTGAAAAGGAAAACCGTCTGCCGGACTGCGTTGTTGCCTGCGTTGGAGGCGGTTCAAACGCAATCGGTGCATTTTATGATTTTATCGGTGACGAAAGCGTTCGCTTAGTAGGCGCTGAAGCTGCCGGAAAGGGCGTTGAGACCAAGTATCATGCCGCAACTCTGTCAAGAGGAAGAGACGGTATTTTCCACGGAATGAAGTCTGTTTTCCTCCAGAACTACGAGGGTCAGATTGACGAGGTTTACTCAATTTCGGCTGGCCTTGACTATCCGGGTATCGGTCCGGAACACGCTAATCTTGCAAAGACAGGCAGGGCGGATTATGTTCCGGTAACCGACGAGGAGGCAGTCTGCGCATTTGAGTATCTTTCCAGAACAGAAGGTATTATCCCGGCAATCGAATCGGCTCACGCAGTTGCGGCTGCACTGAAAATCGCACCGACAATGAGCAAAGACCAGATTATGGTCATAAATCTTTCCGGACGAGGCGACAAGGACGTTTATCAGATTGCAAGGTACAGAGGAGTGAATATCAGTGAATAGAATAGAAAAAAAACTCGGTGAGCTTAAAGAACAGGGCAAAAAGGCACTTATTACCTATGTTACCTGTGGTGACGGCGGCTATGAGGCTACCGAAAAGGCAGTTTACGAAATGGAGGCGGCTGGTGCTGACATAATTGAACTTGGCGTTCCTTTCTCCGACCCTATCGCAGAAGGACCGGTAATTCAGGCGGCAAGCGTCAGGGCGCTTTCGGGGGGTACTACTCTTGCCGGAATTTTTGAAATGGTAAAAAGAATCAGACAGAGAACAGATATGCCGCTGTTACTGATGCTTTACCTCAATTCGATTTTCGGTTTCGGAACAGAGCGTTTCTTTGATATCTGCGCTGAAATCGGCATTGACGGCGTTATCATTCCTGATATGCCTTATGAGGAAAAGGACGAGATTCAGCCCTATGCCGACAATCACGACATAATCTCAATCAGCCTTGTAACCCCTACTTCAAAGGACAGAATTGAAAAAATTGCATCATCGGCAAGAGGCTTTGTTTACTGCGTTTCCTCAACCGGCGTTACCGGAATGCGTTCTTCATTCCAGACGGATTTCAGCAAGTTTATTTCAGAAATAAAGAAGTATACGGATATCCCCTGCGCTATCGGTTTCGGTATCTCCAACGCTGAACAGGCACACGATATCAAGCAGTACTGCGACGGTGTAATCGTAGGCAGTGCAGTTGTGAACATCATCGGAAAAGATCCGGAAAACTGCGAAAAGCCGGTATTCGATTTCACTTCATCACTCAGAGAGGGACTTGACAGATAATGGGTACAAGTGCATCAGAAATATTTGATTTAAGAAATTTTTATTTTTATCAGTCCGGCAATTCCTTTACAGGAAGTCTCGGAAGTTTCAGCTACAAAATTGTACCCGAATCTGACAAGCTCAGAGCCATGACATGGCATGGTATGCTTTGCTCAGAACTTGCTGAAATGGAACACGAAAAAGAGTTTCCGTTTACTCAGGAAGGATTCGACGAAATGATAAAGTGGCTTGAAGATACCTATAAAAATCAACAATGACAAAAGAACGGGACGCCCCCTCTTACAGAGGACGTCCCGTTTTTATTCAGAGATAGTGAGAGATGTTTTGAGTCAGTCGCATTTGTAAAGGCATTGATTCCTTAGATAGATTGCGGCAATGTTGTCGGGGTTGACTGGGGATTCAAATTTCCAGTCTGCGATAACCCCTTTTTCATAACCGCTCAGGTCAAAGCTTTGTATACAGGTTCTGCTGCCAAGTCCGCAATATTCTGCTGTAACAACAGAATCGTCTTTCATTATAATCTTTAAGTCATTGTCCGATGCCATTGAATCACTGTATATCTCGCTGCCCGCAGCAGAAATTTTCAGTGGAGTTACAAGCATTTTTTTGATAAAGAATTTGTCGATGCTTACTTCAACAGCCTTGTATTTTTCATAAGTCACTTCAAAAGATTTAACATCTCCGAAATTAATGGTGAAATTGATATCAGCATATTTGTCAGATTCAAAATCATCGCTTACATCAAATTCACAATCCGGATCTGCTACTAACCTGAAAGACACTTTATCACCATTATGAAATGCTTTATATGAAGTAGAAAGTGTTAATTCAATAGTATTTTCACTATACTCTGTATCCCAGGAAATTGTTTTAAGTCCGGTTTCTACTCCTAATGCAATAAAATTCTCAGACGGAATTGTATCGGTATAATACTCAATTAATCTGATATCCTCACATTTCATTCCGTCCGGCAGACTGTCAACATTGAGCATACAGTAAAGAGTAGTTTCATCAGCAATCATACCCACAGGAGAAAGCTCAATTCCACAGGGACTTTCACAGCTGAAATTTTCAATATCCGCAATCAGAGCGGTAACGTCATTGGACATAACAAAGTCGTCCTTTGAGAAGAAACCTCTTATCCAGTCAAAACCGCCGTTTTCAGCGGCAACACCGACAGTACCCATAACAAGCACAGCCGCTGCCGCAATTACTGGTATCAGGCGGAAACTCCTGCGGCGTTTCTTTTCAGCCACAGTGTT
>CAMCMW010000139.1 GCA_945876155.1 uncultured Ruminococcus sp.
TAACAGGTCTTGCGGAAGTTCCAAGTGCTGGTGATACCTTTAACGCAGTTGAGGATGAAAAGCTTGCAAGAGAACTTGTTGAACAGAGAAAGCATGAGGCAAAGCAGGAACAGTTCAAGTCATACCAGAAGGTTACTCTTGACAACCTGTTCAGCCAGATTGCACAGGGTGAAGTCAAGGAACTGCCTATTATCGTAAAGGCAGACGTTCAGGGTTCTGTTGAGGCTGTTAAGCAGTCACTGGAAAAGCTTACAAATGAAGAAGTAAGAGTAAAGGTTATCCACGGCGCTGTTGGTGCGGTATCTGAAAATGATATCATGCTTGCAGAGGCGTCCGGGGCTATCATCGTAGGATTCAACGTTCGTCCTGACCCTGTTGCGGAAGAAAATGCAAAGCGTGACGGTGTTGACATCAGACTTTACAGAATCATCTATGACGCAATCGAGGAAATCGAGGCGGCTATGAAGGGTATGCTTGCACCTAAGTTCAGAGAAGTTGTTATGGGCAAGGCTGAGGTAAGACAGGTTTACAAGATTTCAAACGTTGGTGCTGTTGCCGGTTCTTATGTTATCGACGGTAAAATCACAAGAGCCTGTGAGATACGTGTTGTCCGTGACGGCATTGTTATCTTTGAAGACAAGATAGACTCACTCAAGCGTTTCAAGGACGACGTAAAGGAAGTAGCACAGGGCTATGAATGCGGAATAAGTCTTGAACGTTTTGCAGATATTAAGGAAGGCGATATTCTTGAAGGATTTATTATGGAGGAATACACCGAATAAATCCTTGTAAAAAACTTTCTGGAGGTGGCGTATGTCAAGCTTTAAGGTCGGAAGAATGTCCGAGGATATCAAGCGTGAGCTTACTGATATTCTCAGAGATATCAAGGATCCGAGAGTGGATCAGATGCTGACGGTTGTCAGGGTTGACCTTTCAAACGATCTTTCCCACTGCAAGGTTTATATATCCTGCTTTGAGGGTATGGAAAAGGCAAAGAGATCTGTTGAAGGACTGACAAGTGCGGCCGGATTTATTAAGAGAGAACTTTTTCACAGACTTCACATGAGAAAATGTCCGGATCTGAAGTTTATAGCAGATGATTCCATTGCACACAGTGCGGAAATCAATCAGAAACTCAGAGAATTATAGGATATAAAAGAGGATGTGAAAGTATGAAAATAGATTTTAACGAGGCAGCGGAAATTCTTAAAAACTGCGGTAACGCATATATTCTCATTCACCAGAGTCCGGACGGCGACTGCACCGGTTCGGGTACTGCCCTTTACCATATGCTTAAATATATGGGTAAAAAGGCAAAGGTTCTCTGCTCTGACGAGATACCAAAGAGATATGATTTCATGACCAGCAGCTATACCGACGAGGACTTTGAACCGGATATCATCATAGCCTCAGACGTTGCAGACATAAATCTTCTTGGAAAATACAAGGAGATTTACGGCGATAAGGTAAACCTCTGCATAGACCACCATATTTCAAACACGGACTATGCGGAGAAAACCCTTGTCTGCCCTGACGCATCGGCGGCTTGCGAAGTGGTTTATGAGCTGGTGAAAATTCTGGGTATTCCTGTCAGTGAGGATATAACAAGATGTATCTATACTGGTATTGCAACAGATACCGGCTGCTTTAAATATGAAAACACAACTGCAAGATGCCATGAGATAGTGGCAGAACTGAAAAGAACCCACGACATCGGCTATGCTCACATAAACCGTGAGATGTTCGAGGTCAAGAGCAAGGGCAGAATCAAGATTGAGAGAGCCGTTACGGATATTATGGAATACTATCTTGACGACCGCTGTACCATGATTTGCGTTACAACAGATATCCTTGACAGATGGGGCGTTGACGCTTCCGAACTGGAAGGTCTTGCCGGAATACCTCTCCAGGTTGAAGGGGTAGAAGTGGGCGTTACTATCAAGCAGAGAGATGAAAACAGCTATAAGATTTCCATGCGTTCTGCCAATGATGTGAACGTTTCGGATATCTGTGCGTCACTGGGCGGCGGAGGCCATGTCAAGGCGGCTGGCTGTCTGCTCCACGGTACTCTTGACGAAGTGAAAAAGCAGATAGTTGACGCTGTTGCAAAGGGAATTGAAAAATGCAGTTAAATGGTATAATCCCTGTAAACAAGCCGGAGGGGTTCACTTCCTTTGATGTTATCGCCAAAATGAGGGGTATTCTCAGAATGAAAAGGCTGGGACACTCCGGTACTCTTGACCCTATGGCAACCGGAGTACTTCCGGTTTTCTGCGGAAACGCAACAAAAGCGGTAAGCATTATCCCTCACACCGGCAAAAGCTATACTGCCGGTTTCAGGCTGGGAATCGTGACTGATACCCAGGACATAACCGGAAAAATACTGTCAGAGCAAACACCTTGTGTTACCCTGAAAGACCTTGAATCCGCATTGGAAAATTTCCGTGGGGAAATAAGCCAGATTCCGCCAATGTACTCGGCTGTGTCGGTGGGCGGAAAAAGGCTTTACGAACTGGCAAGAAAGGGTATCGAGGTTGAGCGTGAGGCGAGGAAAATAACCGTAAGCGCCCTTGAAATAGCTGAATATGACGAGAAAACCGCTGAGGGAAAGCTGAATATTTCCTGTTCCGGCGGCACTTACGTCCGGACTATTATCCACGATATCGGACAGGCTCTGGGCTGCGGCGGTGCTATGACTTCTCTTGTGAGGACCTGTTCAAACGGTTTTTCCCTTGACGAGTGCGTCACCCTTGAACAGCTTGAAAGTCTGCGTGACAGCGGAGAACTGGAAAAAGCAGTCATTTCTTCGGAAAGACTGTTCACATCTCTGCCGGAAATTCGTCTCAACGAGATGAAAACAAAGATGTACAAAAACGGCGTAAAGCTGCACCTTGATAAGCTGAAAGGTTTTGACGGCAGTGAGCAGTACAGGATATATTCAGACAAGAACCAGTTTCTGGGACTTGCCTGTGCTGATATTGAAAACAATGAACTGAGAGTTCTGAAAAACCTTTACGGGGACGGTGACCGTTAAAATGGTAGACGTAACAGAAAGCGGCAGCATAAAGGAAAAAACCGCCGCCGCACTGGGGATATTTGACGGGGTACACTGCGGACACAGACTTGTCATTTCGTCAGCCGTGAGCTATAAGGGACTGGCACCGGCTGTGTTCACTTTCAGGACGGAATCGGTGAACTTCAAGCACGGCAGACCTTTTGAGTATATTTACACAAACGAGCAGAAACTGCGGATACTTGAAAAACTTGGTATAAAATACGCCCTTTCACCGGATTTCAGCACATTGCAGGACATGGACGGCGAAGAGTTTGTCCGTGAGGTTCTGTGCGGAAAAATGAATGTGGGGGCAGTGGTGTGCGGAGAAAATTTCCGGTTCGGGAAAAACGCTTCATGCGGTACTGATGAACTTAAAAATCTCGGGGAAAAGTACGGCTTTGAGGTACAGGTCATAAAGCTTTCGGACAACGGCTTTTCTTCGGAAAAATACCGTGCAATGCTCAGAGAGGGAAAGGTTCACGAAACTTATGCTCTGGGCTGCGGAATGTACACCCTTTACGGTGAAGTGGTACTGGGAAACAGGCTGGGGAGAACCCTTGATTTTCCTACTATAAACCAGATTTTCGGTGAAAAGCAGCTTGTGCCGAGAAAAGGTGTTTACCATACATTGACAGAGATTGACGGAAAAACATATAATTCTATTACCAACATAGGCGTTAAGCCGACGGTTGAAAAAAACATAAAACCTCTTGCGGAAACCCATATCCTTGATTACTGCGGTGACTTGTACGGCAGAAAAATTGAGGTTCAGTTTATGGATTTTGTGAGAGATGAAAAAAAATTTGACACTATAGATGAACTTAAAAGGCAGGTTTTTGCGGATATCGACTTTATCCGTCAGCAGAAACCGGCAGGAAAGGAATGAAAATAAATGGCAAAGAGAGTAAGAACAAGATTTGCGCCGAGTCCGACTGGATATATGCACATCGGTAATCTGAGAACAGCTCTTTACACATATCTTATTGCAAAGAAAAACGGCGGTGACTTCATTTTAAGAATCGAGGACACCGACCAGGAAAGATACGTTGAGGGCGCTGTTGACGTTATTTACGATACACTCAGAAAAGCAGGTCTTAAATGGGACGAAGGTCCGGATATAGGCGGCGATTACGGTCCGTATATCCAGTCACAGAGAATGGGTATGTTCAAGGAGTACGCTCTTAAACTTATCGAAAGCGGTGACGCTTACTACTGCTTCTGCGACAAGGAAAGACTGGACGAGGTAAGAAAAATACAGGAGGCGTCACACATTCCTCCTATGTATGACAGACACTGCCGCAATCTTTCAAAGGAAGAGGTTGAGGAAAAGCTGGCTGCCGGAGTGCCTTACGTTATAAGACAGAAAATGCCGCTGGAGGGTACAACAACTTTCCACGACGAGATTTACGGCGATATCACAGTTGACAACGCAACTCTTGACGACCAGATTCTTATTAAAACTGACGGTATGCCGACATACAACTTCGCAAACGTTGTTGACGACCACACAATGGGTATCACACACGTTGTAAGAGGAAACGAGTACCTTTCATCTGCGCCGAAATACAATCTGCTTTACAAGGCTTTCGGCTGGGAAGTACCGGTTTATATCCACTGTCCGCCGGTAATGAAAGACCAGACTTCCAAGCTTTCCAAGAGAAACGGTGACGCATCATTTGAAGATATCGTTGCAAAGGGATATCTGCCTGAGGCTGTTGTAAACTTTATTGCACTGCTGGGCTGGGCGCCTAAGGGTGAGGAGGAAATTTTCACTCTTGACGAGCTTGCTGAACACTTTGACATAAGCGGTATTTCAAAAGCACCGTCTATTTTCGACCCGATAAAGCTTAAAGCCATAAATGCGGCACACATAAGAAGAATGTCACCGGAAGTATTTTTAGAGCACGTTACTCCGTATATCCGTCAGACAGTAAAGAGAGAGGACATCGACCTTCCTCTGCTGGCGTCAGTACTCCAGCCGAGAACTGAGATTTTCAACGACGTTCCGGAAATGGTAGACTTCATTGACGAACTGCCGGATTATGACACTTCAATGTACTGCCACAAGAAGATGAAAACCAACGAGGAGACCTCCCTTGAGGCACTGAAAGCTGTACTGCCTGTACTGGAAAACCTTGACGAATGGAATGCAGAATCAATCCACAAGGCGTTATTTGACCTTATTGCAAAGCTTGAAGTCAAGAACGGCTGGCTGCTGTGGCCTGTAAGAACTGCGGTTTCAGGAAAGCAGTTTACACCGGGCGGCGGTGTCGAACTCTGCGATATTCTGGGCAAAGAGGACACAATTGCACGAATCAAGAAGGGTATAGAAAAGCTTTCATAATGTTTTCATAGAACTGTCACATTAGTTTGTTAAAATTATGATGAACAGCTATGTTAGGAGG
>CAMCMW010000140.1 GCA_945876155.1 uncultured Ruminococcus sp.
CCTTTCATTTTAAACAACACCGCATAAAGTGTATTATGCGGTGCTGAAAATTTTTGAATTAAACGAGATTGAATTTTGCAAGTGATGCTCTGAGGGTGTTCTTGTGTTCGTCAGTCATTTCGCAGAGAGGAAGTCTGCACGGACCTGCCGCCATCCCCATCATGTTCATAGCCTCTTTTGCAGGGATTGGATTTACCTCAATAAAGAGATTGTTGATAAGTTCAAGGTATTTCATCTGGAGCTTTGCAGCCTCTTCGCAGTTGTTGTCAAGGCAAAGCTGAGCCATTTCGTGGGTTTCCTTTGGCATTACGTTTGAAAGCACTGAAATAACGCCCTTTGCGCCGATTGACATCATAGGAACGATTATATCATCGTTACCGCTGTATACGTCAAGGAAATCGCCGCATTCCGCAATAAGCTTTGAAGTGTAGCTGATATTGCCGCTTGCCTCCTTAACTGCAACTATGTTCTTGTACTGTGAAAGCTTTTTGTAAGTACCGATTTCAATGCTCATGCCTGTTCTGCCGGGAATGTTGTAGAGAATGATAGGAATGTCAACAGCCTCTGCAACAGCGCCGAAGTGTGCCACAAGACCGTTCTGTGACGCCTTGTTGTAGTAAGGGGTAACAAGCAGAAGTCCGTCAGCACCCTTTTCCTGTGCGACCTTTGAAAGCTCAACCGCATACTTTGTGTCGTTGCTGCCTGTTCCTGCGATAACAGGTACTCTTCCGGCAGTCTTTTCAACGCAGAAACGTATACATTCGATGTGTTCTTCGTCAGTCATTGTTGACGCCTCGCCGGTAGTACCGCATACGATAATTGCGTCAGTACCGTTTTTAATCTGATACTCGATGTTTTCTGCAAAGCCGTCATAATTAATTGAACCGTCAGCGTTCATAGGTGTAATTATTGCAACGCCTGCACCTGTAAAAATTGTATTTTTCATAAGCTACTCCAATCTGACTGTTATCAGTCAAAATAACCCTTTGCTGCAAGCAGTTCAGCTAAAAGTACGCCGCCGCCTGCTGCGCCTCTTAATGTATTGTGTGAAAGACTTACAAACTTGTAGTCATACTGTGAATCTTCTCTTAAACGTCCTGCTGAAACAGCCATTCCGCCTTCAAGATTTCTGTCAAGCTTAGCCTGCGGACGGTTATCCTCTTCAAAATAGTGGATAAACTGTTTTGGTGCTGACGGGAGGTCGAGTTCCTGTGGTGCGCCCTTGAAGTCAGCCCACTTTTTGAGAATTTCTTCCTTTGAAGGTTTCTTTTCAAAGGATACGAAAACAGCTGCTGTGTGACCGTCTGAAACAGGTACTCTCAGGCACTGTGTTGTGATTGACGGTGTAGTAGCATTTACAATCTTGTCACCCTCAATGTGACCCCATACCTTCAGAGGCTCCTGCTCTGACTTTTCTTCCTCTCCGCCGATAAACGGAATAAGATTGTCAACCATTTCCGGCCATGTTTCAAAAGTCTTTCCTGCACCTGAAATTGCCTGATATGTGCAGGCGAGAACCTTTGTGATACCAAATTCTCTCAGCGGATTAAGAGCCGGAACATAGCTCTGGATAGAGCAGTTGGACTTAACAGCGATAAAGCCCTTCTTTGTGCCAAGACGCTTTCTCTGTGCCTCGATAATCTGAATGTGGTCGTCGTTGATTTCCGGAACAACCATAGGAACGTCCGGTGTGCCTCTGTGTGCGGAATTGTTTGAAACTACCGGGATTTCAGCCTTAGCGTACTTTTCTTCAAGAGCCTTGATTTCGTCTTTCTTCATGTCAACTGCGCAGAAAACGAAGTCAACAAGTTCACCGATTTTTTCAATGTCCTCAACTGCATTGAAAACAACCATTTTCTTCATCTTTTCCGGCATTGGCACCTGCATAGCCCATCTTGAGCCTACAGCCTCTTCGTATGTCTTACCAGCAGATCTCGGGGACGCTGCAAGAGCCTTTACCTCAAACCACGGGTGATTCTCCAGCAGAGTAGCGAATCTCTGACCAACCATACCTGTTGCACCAATAATGCCGACGTTAAAATGCTTCATTTTAAAAACTCCTTACATAGTTAAATATAATAAATTAAAAAAACCGGTTGAAAACCGGCGCATCATACGATATAATAGAAATATTGACATTGCAACTATATTAAAAATTGAATGCCGATAGCTCTCCATCAAACGCTGATGACAATCACAATCCTGTTAAGACTGCAATCAGAACGAATTTTACCAGGATTCGTCCTTCGGCAGCATTGCCTTTTGCGTCTGCATAAAGCGGAATGGTTTTCCTGTCAGACGTTACTCATCGCAGCTGCACCTCTACCATAGTTTTTATAATATCACGTTATTCTTGTTATGTCAATACAGTTTTTAAAATTTCGAGGTATAAAAATGAAAAAATCTGATTTTTACTATGATCTTCCTGAAGAACTCATTGCTCAGACGCCTGTCGAGCCGAGAAATCATTCAAGACTTATGAAAATTGACAGGGAAAGCGGTGAAATCACCCACGCCCGTTTCTACAATTTATGCGATTACCTGAAAAAAGGTGATTTGCTGGTGCTTAACGATTCCAGGGTACTGCCGGCAAGACTTTACGGCGAAAAAAAGGGTACCGGCAGCTTTATTGAATTTCTGCTCCTTGAACAGAAAGGGGACAAGGTATGGGAGATTATCTGCCGTCCGGGAAAAAAGGCTAAGGTCGGCACAGAATTTTCTTTCGGCAACGGAAAGCTCAATGCCGTTGTTACGGAGGTTAAGGACGACGGAAACAGAATCGTAAAATTTGAATGCGAGGGCAATTTCTATGCAGTCCTTGACGAGATAGGACAGATGCCGCTGCCGCCGTATATTACCAAAAAGTTGGAGGACAAGGAGCGTTACCAGACGGTCTACTCAAAGGAGATAGGCTCTGCCGCCGCCCCCACTGCCGGACTTCACTTCACAAAAGAAATGCTTGATGAGATTAAGGCAATGGGAGTTGACATTGCCTATGTGACCCTCCATGTGGGACTTGGCACATTCCGTCCGGTCAAGGAGGACGACATTTTAAAGCACAAAATGCACAGTGAGCATTACCATTTAAGCGAGGAAACCGCAGAAAAGATAAACCGCACCAAAGCTGCCGGAGGACGTGTTATAGCCGTCGGTACAACGTCATGCCGTACTCTTGAAAGTATGCAGCTTGAAAACGGACTTGTGAAAGCAGGGGACGGCTACACTGATATTTTCATTTATCCCGGTTACAAATTCAAGCTGCTGGACGGACTGGTAACAAACTTCCATCTTCCGGAAAGTACCCTTATCATGCTTGTGTCGGCGTTTTTGGGGTACGAGAAAACCATGAACGCATACAAGGTGGCAGTTGAGGAAAAATACAGGTTTTTCAGTTTCGGTGACGCAATGGTGATTTTGTAGGAGGCGGCAATGGAGCAGTTTTTTAAGAGTATAATTGAAATGGATACAGCGCCGGTTGTTATATGCAATACTGACCATGAGATAATTTATCTCAATAAAACCGCCGCTGAGAGGTATGCAAAAAGGGGAGGATATGCGCTTGTCGGAAAGTCACTCCTTGACTGCCACAATGATGATTCAAACTGCAAAATCAGAAAGGTTGTTGAATGGTTTAAGGCAAGTCGGGAAAACAACAGGATTTTCACATATCACAATCCCAGAGAAAACAAGGACGTTTACATGATTGCTCTGCGAAATGATGACGGAGAACTGATAGGCTATTATGAAAAGCATGAGTATCGCACTCCCGAAACAGAAAAGCCGTATAGTGCCTGTGAATAAGGAGAGAACCATGAACAAAATCAAAGCGTATATTAAACGTCCTGTGAATTTTAATTTTGTTTCTGTATTGACTGTTGCGGCGTTTCTTGTAGTTTTGCTGCTGATATGCCTGGTAATATATATAGACGGTGAGGCAGAACTTAATGAGATTGGCGCAAGAATTGATGAAACACGAAGTGAGGCAGAAATAGACGATGTTGAAGGATACGGACTGATAGTTGAATCAATCGGTTATGGTCTGGGCGCTTTTGGAAATGCACTGCTTTTAGGATTTGGTGTTATAATTCCGGGGATTATTTCTGCGGTTATTGCAGTATTTGCCGTTACAGCAAGGCTGATTTATTCTGATACCAATAAAAACAGACTTCTGGCATACAGAATAGTTTCGGGGATCGGATATTTCTTTATGCTTGCTTTTTGTCTGATGTATTCAACATTTTTTCTCCTCATTGATATTGCAACGGCAATTCCGGCGGCTGTTTTTGATATACTTGTAATAGCAGTATTTATTATTGGCGTTAAAAATACTTATTCTGAAAAAATATTAAAGGGAGCGTCTAATGAAATCGAAATATAAAAATGCAAATTCAGTACTTATGCTTATCGGCATTATCTTTTCTGTAATAGGAACAGTTTTTCTTGTGGCAGGCATAGCTGTGCTTATCAGTTACAATACATTTATTGACAATGCTGTACAGACTGAGGCGGAGATAACCCGAATAGAATCGGACAGCTACAAAAGAAACGGTAAAACTCATAATGATTATGATGTCTGGGTCGAATATGAAGCTGACGGTGAAATTTATGAAGAAGAACTTAATTATTACAGTTCCGGAATGTATGAGGGTAAGAAAATCAATATTTATTATGAGCCTGATAATCCCAGTGAAATTATAACGAGTCAGAAACTCTTTGAAGCTATATTTATGATGATTGGCGGTATTTTTGCAATACTGGGTATAATTTTTATAATAATAAATATAAAGGCGTCACGACGCAGAAAAATACTTATGCAGACAGGCGACAGGCTCACCGGAACGATAATAAACGTCGGGCAGAACATGAATGTAGCAATAAATCGCCGTCACCCATATAAAGCTGAATGTGAGGTCATAAACCCTTTTGACGGCGAAAAATACCTTTACAGCTCGGAAAATGTGACCTGCAATATATCGGAGCTGGTGGGCAGGGAAGTTACTGTTTATGTGGACAGGAACAATAAGAAAAAATACTACGTTGACATTTTTGAACTTATGGATAAATACAAAGAGGAAGAAAAAATACACGATTACAGATAGGAGAACCTATGTATACACTTATAAAACAAGAGGGAAAAGCAAGACGGGGACAGTTTGAAACGGTGCACGGCACATTCCAGACACCCTGCTTTATGAACGTGGGAACAGCGGCGACTATAAAAGGGGGTATATCCTCCCTTGATTTAGTTGACCTGAAATGTCAGGTAGAACTCTGCAACACCGATCATCTTCATCTGCGCCCCACGGACAGGGTAATAAAGGAAATGGGCGGACTGCACAAGTTCATGAACTGGCACAGACCAATTCTCACGGACAGCGGCGGATTTCAGGTATTTTCCCTTGCAAAGCTGCGTAAGATTAAAGAGGAGGGCGTGTACTTCGCTTCACACATAGACGG
>CAMCMW010000141.1 GCA_945876155.1 uncultured Ruminococcus sp.
GACTGGCGTGAACATGATGATTCAAGAATTAGTATCATTGAGGTTGAGGACAGGAATGCAGACTTTAAGAGTGTCAGAGATGATATAAAATCACAGACTATCAAACGTGGAAATGTAATTAACCATGATACAAACTGGTCAATTCAGATTAGCAGAAATGGACTTGAGGATTCTGTTAAATACGCATTTACACATAAGGACAATACTGTCTATAATATGCTTTATCATATTCAGGATATAGTTGAATCCGGAACACTGCTTGACAGCGTTATTTCTGAGAAAAACAACAGTAATAAGGCGAACAATACAGCTTTTATGCATAAGTTCTATAATGTATTTCGTTTTAATGGTGAACCTTATTTGGCTAAAACAACAGTTGAAGAATTTGCTGACAGTCAAAGCGGCACGTTGAAGCGGGTATACAATATTCAGGATATAAAAATAGAACCATTAAGGCACATAGAGTTCGCTGACAACAATCAGTTAGCTCGTTCAGTCCTTAACGGTTCTGATATAAGTATATCAGAATTATTTGGAATTGTCAAGAAGTGTGATAGGGACTTTTATCTTAACAAGCGTGAAACAGAAAAAGAAGTAACTATAACTCAGGCTGACATTGATTTGCTCAGAAGTCTTGAACCAAGAAAAAGTGTACTGAATTTTACTACTGAAGAAATAACGCTGACAGAAAACTGGCAGCAGAGATTTGACAGCGATATAAGCCATAAGTCACCTTATTACAGAGCTGTAAATGGTGACTGGCGTGAACATGATGATTCAAGAGTTGGCATCATTGAAGTTGAGGACAGAAATGCGGATTTTACATCTGTAAGCGAGGATATAAAGTCACAGGTTATAAAACGTGGTAATATTGTAAATAATGACACGATGTGGTCAATACAGATAAGCAGACGTGGACTTGAGGACAGCCTTACATATGCAAGAAGGCATAATGATACTGCTGTTTTCAATATGCTTTATAATGTGGATGACATTGTGAAAAACAGTTCGTATTTAGACTGCGTTGTTTCAGAGAAAAATAATGGCAATAAGGCTAATAATACAGCTTTTATGCATAAATTTTACTGTATCTGCAAGTGTAATAACGAACCGTATCTTGCAAAAATTGCTGTTGAGGAATTTGCTGACAGTAAAAACGGAACATTAAAACGTCTTTATAATGTTCAGGACATAAAAATAGAACCATTAAGGCACGCAGCGTTCACTGAGAATAATCAGTTAGCACTTTCAGTCCTTAACGGTTCTGATATAAGTATATCAGAATTATTTGGAATTGTCAAGAAGTGTGATAGGGACTTTTATCTTAACAAGCGTGAAACAGAAAAAGAAGTAACTATAACTCAGGCTGACATTGATTTGCTCAGAAGTCTTGAACCAAGAAAAAGTGTACTGAATTTTACTACTGAAGAAATAACGCTGACAGAAAACTGGCAGCAGAGATTTGACAGCGATATAAGCCATAAGTCACCTTATTACAGAGCTGTAAATGGTGACTGGCGTGAACATGATGATTCAAGAGTCAGCATCATTGAAATCAATGACAGACACGCTACCCTTGATTCCACAAGAGATGATATCAAAAGTCAGGTTATCCAACGTGGTACTGTAATTAACAAAGACAGTGGTTGGAGCATTCAAATAAGCAGAAAAGGGCTGGAGGATACGGTTGCATATGCAAGCAGGCATAAAAATCCTGTTGCATTAAATGCGCTTTATCAATTAAGCAATCTGATTGAAAATAGTATCTACCTTGATACAAATCTTTCAGAGCATAACAACAATAATAAATCGGTCAATACAGCTTTCATGCATAAGATGTATAGTCCTATTGTGTTTAACGACAGGGAATACATAGCTAAATTAACTATTGAAGAATTTTTTGATGGCAGGGAAAGCACAAGTAAGCGCTTATATAATTTACAGGATATAAAAATTGAACCATTAAGGCACGTAAGCTTCACTGATTTGAATCAGCCACACTTAAAAGTCCTTAACGGTTCTGATATAAGTATATCAGAATTATTTGAACTTGTCAAGAACTGTGATAAGGACTTTTATCTTAATAAGCGTGAAACAGAAAAGGAATCAGAGAAAACTTTACCGGAGGAATATTATTCTATCAGAAGAATGTCTGACGGAACCTATTCATTGTATGCTTTAAGCTGCAACGGCACACCGGTTATAGTTACTCCGTTTATAGAAACTGAGCAAAATGCGGCTGCACTCTTTTCAGAAACAAATGAAAACATGGAAGATGTCAGCTGTACATTAATTCCATTTGAACAAATGGAGCAAATGGCGCAGGAGCAGCTGAAAAATGAAGATACTTCTGTTTTTTACAGAATCAACCCATATCTTGATTTTTTCAGAAACAAAAACAGAGATGAAAATGAAGTTACACACTTTATTCAGGAATACATTGAAAATGAAAATGGTACTGCTGCAATCGGCAGAATACTTTACAAAGGTGATTTTAAAAACTGCAATGCTGCATTGAGAAGATTTTTGACAACAAAGCAGTTTGCGAAAGAAAGTGATATACCGTTTTCAAATGAATTCAGCGATGGAGTTGATGATGATTTTGATCCGTTTGCATATAACGGTGATATGAGCATTGAAGATTATAAAAATGTTCAGTCTGAATTTTTAAATGAATCAGAATTCTCCAATGGCGAATCGGAAAAGAATGAATACGCCTCATCACAGTTTGATTTACGCTGTGAATATGTGAATGACGAAATAAGAGTATATAACACTCTAAATGATAACAAGGCAATTGCATTTATTGACAGTGCAAGAAATACTGCATTTCTTGGAGAAGATAATATTCCGGAAACCGTCAAAAAGCAGGTGCTGCACATGGCTGAGAATTATGCGCTGCCGTATAATATTCCTGAACCTGAAAAAGCATTGCCGGGAGAACCTGTTGTGATAATCGGACAGACTGAACATCCTGAACTGAGGGAAGGTATGAAATTTCCTTTGTCGCAGGCGGACAAACTGTTTGATGAACTTGATAAAAAGCAGCAGTCAGACCGTGAAATATATGAAAATGCCGGCTGGTATCATAAAACTGACTTTTTGATTGAGTATGAAATTAACGGTCAAAAAGCAACATATGACGGCAGATATGACATTGGTGACGGTGACGGTACTCTTACTGAACATATAAAGGCTTTTGCTGAAAACGTTCTGAAAGATGATTATATGAAAAAATTCTGGCAGGAAAAGAATCAGCTTGAGGAAAAAACAGAGCAATTTAAATATCTTTTGTCTGATGTTATACCTATGTTTGAATCATATTCATCTGCTGAACGTGACAGGCATTATCCGGTTATAACAACTGAAAATTATGAAATCAGCCGTGCTGTGACTGATATTTTCAAGAATAAGGGAAAAGATATAAGGCGTACTGATATTCCGATAAAAGCTTCTGATGAGCTGCGCAGACGTTTTGAACTTTACGGTGTTAAACCGTCAGATGAGCAGACTGAAATCACTTTTTCTACATATGGAAATGATTATGACTGGAACAGATTTGAAATCCG
Source organism: uncultured Ruminococcus sp. (assembly GCA_945876155.1). GTDB lineage: Bacteria > Bacillota > Clostridia > Oscillospirales > Ruminococcaceae > Porcipelethomonas. The sequence goes on from CAMCMW010000141.1 coordinate 3,570, forward strand.
TGACCGGTTTGGAAACAGATGGGTTAATGTTTATGCAAAGGATATTCTTTCGGAAGATGAACTTGAAACAATGAAATCAGTTGTTTCAGATTTCTATAATGAAAATCTGCACTCTGAAGAACGCTCCGGCATTGAAGAATTTATTGACGTTTCAGACAATGAATATGAAGATTCACAGAAAACAGGTAATAATCTTTACGTTTACGATGCAGAGCCGAAAATGCAGCAAATGTCACTATTTGGTGATGATGTCGCAGATTTTACGTCAGAAAATGAAAGAAAAGAAGAAATTATAACTGCTGTATTAATGAGAGGCAGCGGTATTGTAGACGGAAAGTTCCGTATAGCAGATTATGCAAAGGAAAATCATTCGATTGAAGATTTTGCAAAAATGCTGAAAAAAGAATACGGCACAGGCGGCAGAAGCGGAGATGATAAAACTCATGCATTTGAGGACCATGACAGCAAGGGAATTCGTATTACACTGATTCGCAAAAATGAACTTGAAGAAGGCAAAATAATCAAACTTTCATGGACGGATGCAGCTAAGCGAATTTCTGAACTTTGTTCCAACGGAAAATATATCACTCAGAATGATATAGATGAACGTATTCTCCATGCAAAATATAATCTTAAAGCATTTGCCGGAAAAACAAAGTATGAAATGTCTGAAATAGAATGGGCACATAAGGTTCTTGATGAATATAGGGTAGAGTATCCGGAGAAAAAGGAGATTTCCATTAACCCTTATCGCATATATCAGATTAAAGGCGGTGAGGAATATCATGGAATACGTTTTGAAAGAATTGATTCTCTCCGAAAATCAGGAGTTGAACTTAATATTTCAGATTATGACCTTGTTTATGAGGGTAATTTAAACGATATTGAAGGTGATTCATTTGATGAAAAGCTTAATAATCTTTATGACCTTTTCAATTTTGAACTGCCTGAAGATTTCAAAGGACATTCACTTTCAGTAAGCGACGTTATTACTGTTGAAATTGATAAAAATGAAAGAGCTTATTATGTTGACACACTCGGTTTTGTAGATATGCCAGAGTTCTTAAATGAGAAAGCTGCTCCTGAAACGGAAAATAGAATATCTGTCGGGGATAAGTTTCGCAACAAGGCAACAGGTGAGATTAGTGAAGTTGTTTCGCTGACTGGTGCTTTACCGTGGTATACAGACCAATGTACTATAAACAGAGAAACCGGCGGTTTTTCCATCACAGAGAACATTTCCTATGATAAGCTGCTGAATACGGAATTGTATGAGTATATTGAAAATGATGACAGAGCCACAGATAAAGAACAGTCGAAAAAAACTGTACTGGAACAGGCATTTCTTGACTATGATGTTGAATCTGTCATGGCAAAATCACCTCTTGCATGGGATGAAATCGAAGATATAGGATATATTCTCTTTGAAGAAGGATACATAAACAAGCATAATGCAAGTGAGAAATCTATATATGGCAACGGTCTGCATGAACCTGACCTTTATGATATTGCTCGTCGTATGCAGGACGGTGAAGATATCCGCAAAGAACTTGCTGTAGCTTTGCTTGGCGGTCAGAAAAACTTTACTACTGCCAATGACAACGAATTTGCTGTGGAATACGGCGAAAATGACATTACTGCAAAGTACGGAAATGTGGAAAAGTCAGTAAGCTATGAAGCTGTCGGTGATGCTTTGCTTTCTCTTGTTAGTGGCGAATACAAAAGTATTTTACATGACCGTACTGTTGAAGATCTGACATATTCTATCCCAGACCTTACAAATGAAACAGC
>CAMCMW010000142.1 GCA_945876155.1 uncultured Ruminococcus sp.
ATGCGTTGCAGTAGCTCCATCTTGTGTCGGGACCTGTGATTACTTTTGTTGGGTTTACTAATTTTGCCATAATATAAAACTCCTTTACTCTTTGAAATCTTCCTGTGCCGGATTCCATGCTTTTCTCTTGTCAGAAGCAGGAACCAGTGTCGGTTTTCCTTGTGGTTTACATACATATTTGCTGAGAAGTTCATCAAACTTCTTTTTGCCGCCCAGCAGTTTTGTCATAGCAGTGATTCCGAGAATTTCGGGTTCACTATAAGGGTTCTTGCCGATACCTTTGACAGCTTCAGCAACCTTTTTTTCATCGGTATACTTGCGGTTGGATTTGCCTTCAACAACCTTATAGCCTGTCCACTGCTTTCCGGCAAGTGCCTGAGAGAGTGCATACTCTTTTACATCCGTTGCCCATGCTGTCAAGGCATCCGCTTTTTCAAGAATTGCTTCAATTTCCGTATCTTCCAGCATATCCGGCGGTGCAAAGTCATACTGTGCAATTGTCAGATTATATTCAGCTCTCTTGCGACAGGTAGCTTTTACTTTACAGAACCGGCAGTGTTCTCCGGCACAAAATTCTCCTTCGCCTTTTTCAGCAAGTTCTGCTTTTGGTCTGAGTTCATTTTCTGCCCAGTCAAGCAAATCGGATACTGAGATTACTGAGTCACTGATGTTTTCCAGTCTCGGTTGAAAAATAATCATGCAGATTTCCCTGATGTCATACAGACTGTCGAACAGCTCCAATGCCCCCAAAGCATACAGCATCATCTGACTGTTGTTCTCAGCGGATACCGGTACACCTTTTCCGTGCTTATAATCAATGACAGTAAGCACATCATCGGCAACAATAACGCAGTCGCCTGTACCGAATCCACCCGGAACATATTTACTGAAATCAAGACGCTGTTCCACCATGACAACCGGTGAATCATACTTTGCTATCTGCTCGGCAATATACTGAGCATAACTTTCTGTACAGTCTTCCATTTCTGAATCATAGAAATCAAGGCTTTCTGTCGGGTTCTTTGCCTCAATGCCAAGCATCTTATTTACCTTGTACTCAGCAAGTTCATGGGCGCATGTACCTTCACGGGCGTACTCCGATGTTGTATCGGGAAGTTCTGCATTCAGTTTGGCTGACGGCGGACAACTCAGCCAGCGTTTGCTTGCTGACGCTGAAAGAATGGCGTGATTTCTTGTGCTGTGCTTAACTGCCAAGGCTTTCAGCCTCCTTCATAAGTGCAGCGTATTCAGTTTCGGCAATGCCGGATAGCTTTTCTGCACCGTGTTTCATCAGAAGCTGCTTTACCTCCTCCGTAAAGCCTTCACGGGATTTGTTTGCAAGTATGGCTCTGACTTCAGTAAGGGTGACTTCTTTTTCAGATGTTGGTGGTTCAGCTGATTCTGACTGTTCTTCCACAGGCGGATAAATCTGTGTGAATGTTTCCAGTTCTGCTTTTGAAGCACTCTCAGCCCATTCTGTTGCAACGGTAACAAAATCACCGAGTGCAGAAAGAACTTCTAACAGGGTTTTCATGTTTTTACACTCCTTTGCTGTGAAAACAAAAGAGCCTGATTTGACAATAGGAAACTAAGGCTATCTCACGAACGACAAACAAATTTGAAGTGTCCTTGTGTTGTGAGATAACCATTTGCCCTATTGCAAATCAGGCAATTTGTTTTCTGTTTTTTGTAGTTCTCCTGACTACATTGTCATTTTAACACGATTTGAAAGGGATTACGATGACAAAACCGTGTCACCCTAAATATACATTTTTCGCCCTTTTATGCATAAAATCATGTATATTTTTATTTAATCTGTATATCAAACAATACTTGATTTTTTGTAAATATAGCATAATGCACAAAAATAGGGTGACACACTTTTGTCACCCTTTTTGCAAAAAAAATAACGGTTGGTTTTTCACCAACCGTTTATACTATGACTCGGCAGCAAGCAAATCTTCTTTTAAAGGTGCAAAGCCACGCTGTACCAGTATTTCATTCCATTGATATATGGTTTCACGATACATGGTACGGAGCATTACCTTATAGCAAAGCTGCTCTGGTACGCTGATATCAAAATTTCTGTCTGCTTTCTGCAAAAGATCGTCACTCAGTTCCGGCAAGAGATTCATTCCGACTGAAACTGCAACAATGCTTTCCAGTGACGGCATTTTTTTCGTGCAGTTACGCATTCTTGAAATGGTTCTTGTACTCAGCAGGGAACGCTCCGAAAGCAATTCTTTTGTCATTGCAAGGTTGTGCATATGATACACCATCGTTTCTGAGAATTTCTCAGGCATATCCGTTACAATTTTCTGAACTGCAAGTGCCTCTGATACTGCGTCCGGATATTCTTCTTTGTACAAATACGACAGTTCACCACGTTTGGTATTACTGTTGAGAATACCGGGAATATATTCATAATTCTGCCGTTCATGGCGTATCGTGAACAACAGACAGCATTCTTCCATGTGAGTTCTGGCATATGGAGATAAACAGGGCTGACCGTTTCTGTACCAGATGTATTTGTCATTGTTCCGGCACAGATGACCTTCCACATAAATGTAGGTTCCTTTTTCCAGAACCTTGCGGAATTCCTCATTCCGGATATATTCTTCTGTGATTTTTTCAAAGTCTATTGTATATGTCTGGTTGTAATGCACATTTTTTCCGACCAGATATCCTGGGACAGGTTTTCCGTTTGCAAAATGACCGATACCTCTTGCCTTGTCATATCCAAGCTCCACCAGACGGTTTCTTGCCGTTTCCTTTGATACACCATAAAATTCTGCAAGGTCTGATGTTACATGTTCCAGTGCAATTGATTCAGGCATTTTTTCGTACTTCCGGAATAGTTCCTCCGCTTTTGTGGTAGTCTGATTCAGAGGCATACGCACTCTCGGCGTCATATGCACCGCCTGATATTCAATCCAGCAAAGGGGGTCATCTTCGGATTTACCCACTGCCATATCTTCAAATTCAGGAGTATTTTCCTGCAGAAAAGAGTGGTACATACTTTGCGTATAGTAAAAGAAATAATGCTCATATGCGTGAATACATTCGTGTACCACGGTGTCGTCCGGATTTCTGTTTCTGTTTTTATGGGCAGTTACATCAATTAAAATAGTTTTTGCCGGAACAGTGGAACGTTGGGGAGTGCCGCCTTTGTAATGCGTGATAACGGTATCCTCAAAATAAATACTGCTCAGTCTTGAATCATCAGGGGAGAGCCTTGCAGTTTTCACCTGAAATCCCATGTTTTCTGCAAGCTGTCTGACATTCAGTTTCATGGGAGATTCCAGCGCTTCCGGGTAATATTTGTGCAGCATGGCTTCTGCTTCTGCATCAAGGTTTCGTTTGGTAAGGTATGGGACAAGATAATCGGACAGTCCGCCCTCCTGGGGTATATCGTTCTTTTGATAAATATGTACCGATTCAAAAAAGTCTGACTTACCACAGACATGGAAAGTTCCCTGTACCCGATACCATTGTCTGATTTTTGCGGCTGTGCCATGGGTATAGTGTACTGTAAAACTGGTAACGACAATAGTATCTATCCGAAAGGAAACATCATTTATTCTGTGCATATAAACCCGGTGTATCTGTGTATCATTCAGATGAACAGATGCTATCTGATTCCGGTAACGGTCAATATGTTCTCCATAGGGGACAAGTCCGTTTTCAATGCAATGACGCATAACCCGTTCATAATCTTCCTGGTAATTCCAGCAAATGAAGTCACTGAATGAGCAGATTTCCGGTATCTGCGACCATTCCGGATTTTTCTTTACCTGGTAGAAATCCGGATTTATGGGGTCAGGGACAACGATAACCGGACCTTTTTCGATGTAATATGGTTCACTCATAATTCAACCCCCTCTAAAAAAATTTGCATATGATATTGACTTTCACTGTGAAATGTGCTATACTCAAAGTGAATTCTAAGTACATTGACTTAAGTATACAACATTAAATTTCACTTGTCAAGTGAAATCGAGAAAATTATATTCACTGGAGGACGATATGAAATTTGGCGAAAAGGTGAAACATCTGCGTTTACAGCAGGGGAGAACACAGCAGGAGTGTGCATCAGCCGCAGGTGTCAGCAGAAGAATGTACATATCCTATGAAACAGAAGGACGCTATCCCCGCAACAGAGAAGTATATTTTAAACTGGCAGAATTGTTTGGGGTTGAAACAAATTATCTTCTTACTGAGGACGAAGAATTTGTGGCACAGGCATCGGAGGAGTATGGTACACGGGGAAGAAAACAGGCAGAGGCACTTGTTGCTGAACTTTCCGGACTGTTTGCAGGCGGTGAATTATCTGATAATGATAAGGACGCGGTTATGATAGCACTTCAGAAAGCGTACTTTGACTGTAAAGCAGATAACCGGAAGTATACTCCAAAAAAATATAAGAAAGACAACGAATAATTCCGGAAAGGATAGTAAATGGATTCTTATCAGATTTATAAAAATGCAGACAGACTGGTACAGCATTACGGGACTAACGACCCCATAGAACTGTGCGATGATATGGGGATAATGTTAAGAGATGAACCGGATTTTACTGATCTGCTTGGAATGTATACATACCGCTGGAAACATCGTATTATTCTTATGAATCCGAATATAAACGATACACTTTACAATATGGTTGTTGCTCATGAAATCGGACATGACCAGCAGCACAGACATCTTGCGAACGGTGAAAATTTACAGGAGTTCCAGCTGTTTAATATTACAGACATGACAGAATATGAGGCAAATGCGTATGCAAGTCATATTCTCATTGATGAAAATGAAATGACTGATTTGTTCAAAGAAGGGCATGATATAGCAACAGTTGCAAAAATGCTGTATGTAAATGTCAATCTTCTGCTTATTAAAACTCAGGAAATGAATCGTCTGGGTATGGATTTTAAACTGCCATATTCGCCGGACGCACGTTTCTTCAGGAACACACGATATTGAGGTGCTTTCATGTTTATCTGCATAGATCTGAAAAGCTTTTATGCGTCCGTAGAGTGCGTTGACCGTGGACTTGACCCGTTGAATACGAACCTTGTGGTGGCAGATGAGAGCAAAACAGAAAAAACTATCTGCCTTGCTGTTACGCCTTCACTAAAAAAGTACGGTATTCCAGGCAGAGCAAGGCTTTTTGAAGTGATTCAGAAAGTAAAAGAAGTCAATGAGGAACGGCTTATAAAAGAACCATACCACGAATTTACAGACAGTTCCTGTTTCGCATCGGAGCTTGACCGTGACCCGTCACTGAAACTGGATTATATTGTTGCACCGCCGCAAATGGCACGATATATGAAAGTCAGCAAGAGGAT
>CAMCMW010000143.1 GCA_945876155.1 uncultured Ruminococcus sp.
ATGGCACATTATGGGTGTTACTCAGGGCGCAGGTCTTTCTCTGAAATGGTTCAGGGATAACTTCTGCAATGCCGAAAAGGAAACTGCAAAGCTTATGGGCGTTGACGAGTACTACCTCATGGACAAGGAGGCTGAAAGCGTACCAGTAGGCGCAAACCGTCTGCTTTACCTGCCTTACCTCATGGGCGAAAGAACTCCTCACCTTGACCCCGACGCAAGAGGCGTTTTCTTCGGGCTTTCCGCAATCCACACCAAAAAGGATATGCTCAGAGCCGTTATGGAGGGCGTTGCCTACTCTCTGCGTGACTGCTTTGAGATTTGCCGTGAAATGGGCATCGACATAAGCGACATGATGGCTTGCGGCGGCGGCGGTACTTCTCCGCTGTGGAGACAGATGCTTGCCGACCTTTACAAGTGTCCGGTAAAGACTGTTGCCTCAAAGGAAGGTCCGGCTCTGGGCGTTGCTATACTTGCTTCTGTTGGCGCTGGCATTTACAGTTCTGTACCGGAGGCGTGCAAAGCCATAGTCAAGACTGACAAGACACAGCTGCCTGTTGAAGAAAATATGCCGAAGTATGACAAGTACTACAAGCTCTATACTGAAATTTATCCGGCACTGAAAGAGAAATTCAAGGCACTTGCAAGTCTGAATTAATATTTTACACATCAATGGACTCCCTCTTCTGGAGGGGGTCTCTCTTTTTAAAAATTCGCATGGGAAAAATTTCCTGTTATTATTTAAGAAACTTTTCGATTTGACTATCCCTATTCCCTTGACGAGAGCCGGTCGATATGTTAAAATATAATAGAGAATTATGAAAAATTGAGGGAATAGAATGAAAAAGGAATCGAATTCTGCCGGAGGAGTTGCGCTCTGGCTTTTTGTTATTTTATTGCTGCTGCTTATAATTTTAGGCGGTGTTACGCTGCTGCAAAAGCGAAATAACAGCAGTACCGCCTCTGCCGGAATATCGCAGTATGACTCCGGAGAAACTGAAACACAATCCCCTACCGAACCGCCTACAGAACCCCCGACCGAACCGGAAACGACCGTCCGTACCTTTGATTTTGATTACATGGAAATTGAAAGTGAGACTGCTCTGCTGACCGACCTTGACGGTAACGAGATTTTCTCGAAAAACCAGTATGAGAGGATATACCCTGCCTCACTGACCAAAATTATGACGGCAATCGTTGCAATTGAAAATGTTTACGACATTGACGAAACCATAATGATAACCGGTGATGTATTCGACCAGGTAAACGCTGAAAACGGTTCAACAGCCGGATTTTATGCCTATGAGGAAGTCAGTTACCGGGATTTGTTATACGGTGCGGTTTTAAGTTCCGGTGCGGAATGCTGTCTTACCCTTGCAAATTATATCAGCGGAAGTGAGTGGAATTTTGTACAGCTTATGAATGAAAAGGCTCAGGAGCTTGGCATGAACGACACCAATTTCACCAACGTCTGCGGATTCCAGAATTATGACCACTATTCAACAGCCGCCGACATATCGGTTCTGTTGAGGTATGCCCTTGAAAATGACACGTTTTACGAAATTTTTACATCTCAGAGCTATTACACTGAAACCGACGAGCACCCCGAGGGAATAACCCTTTACAGCACAATGTTTTCTGCAATGGATTCGTCATATATAAACGGCGGAAGGATACTCGGCGGAAAAACCGGATTTACAGACGAGGCAGGACTTTGCCTTGCGTCCCTTGCGGAGGTTGACGGTACACTGTATACCCTTGTGACCACCGGTGCGCCTGGTTCCCACTACACAGAACCGCTGCACATCTATGATGCCGTAAATATTTATGAAAGACTGAGTGAATAAACAAAAAGTTTCGGAAATCTTAAAAAGATGACCGAAACTTTTTTATGGGCATCTCTAAAAAAATGAGGCTGCTGCGTGTACTGCAACAGCCTCTTTTGTATGTTCTGGACCTCCCGCATTGTGCTGCGGTACTTCCTTTCGCATCTTAGAATTTATCAGGTGTACTGATTAAGCCTCACCGTAAAGCTTTGAAAGTCTTGTCAGATAGTCGTATCTGTCCTTAGCATTTTCAAGAGCCTTGTCGAAGAGCTTTTCTGCTCTCTCAGGGTTCTGACGAGCAAGTGCATTGTAACGAACCTCACCCATAAGGAAGTTCTTGTATTCGTCAGTGTTAGGAGCCTTGGAATCCATGATGAATGGGTTCTTGCCCTCTGCCTTGAGAGTCGGGTTGTATCTGTAAAGGTGCCAGTAACCAGCCTGAACAGCCTTCTTTTCTTCTGCCATAGCAGTACCCATACCAGTCTTGATACCATGGTTGATACATGGAGCGTAACCGATAATGATTGACGGACCGTTATAAGCCTCAGCCTCTGCAATAGCCTTGATACACTGATTCATATCAGCACCCATAGCAATGTGAGCAACGTAAACGTAGCCATAGCTCATTGCGATACCAGCCAGATCCTTCTTCTTAACTTCCTTACCGGCAGCAGCGAACTGTGCAATAGCGCCTGTAGGAGTTGACTTGGATGACTGACCGCCTGTGTTGGAGTAAACTTCTGTATCGAATACGAAGATGTTTACGTCCTGACCGGAAGCGATAACGTGGTCGAGACCGCCGAAACCGATATCATAAGCCCAGCCGTCACCACCGAAGATCCACTGTGACTTCTTTCTGAGGAAGTCCTTTGAAGCGAGGATTTCCTTGGCAGCGTCGCAGCCGCAAGCCTCAAGTGCAGCAACCAGCTTTTCAGTAGCAGGTGTGTTAGCGTTTCCGTCGTCAACTGTATCGAGATATTCAGCAATTGCTGCCTTAACGTCAGCATTGTCTGTTGTTTCGTTTAATGCCTGTACCTTAGCGATAACTCTGTTTCTGAGAGTCTTCTGACCTAAGAACATACCGTAACCGAATTCAGCGTTGTCCTCAAAGAGTGAGTTGGACCATGCAGGACCCTTGCCTTCCTTATTGAATGTGTAAGGAGTTGAAGGTGCAGAACCGCCCCAGATTGAAGAACAGCCTGTTGCGTTGGCAATGTACATTCTGTCGCCGAAGAGCTGTGTGATAAGCTTTGCATAAGGTGTTTCACCGCAGCCTGCGCAAGCGCCTGAGAATTCCAGCATTGGCTGTCTGAACTGTGAGCCCTTGACTGTTGTTGCCTTGAACTTTTCAGCAACTGCCGGCTTTTCGTCGATTGTAAGACCGTAAGCAAACTTATCCTGTTCGCCCAGCTGTGATTCCAGAGGCTGCATTACAAGAGCCTTGTTCTTAGCAGGACAAACGTTAGCACATGAACCGCAGCCTGTACAGTCAAGTGCAGAAACTGTCATAGCGAACTTCATTCCGTCCATAGCAGGCTTGAAATCAGCCATCTTCATGCCAGCCGGTGCAGCAGCAGCCTCGTCAGCAGAAAGAGCAACTGGTCTGATAACAGCGTGTGGACATACATAAGCACACTGGTTACACTGGATACAGTTTTCAGGAATCCACTCTGGAACCTTAACTGCGATACCTCTCTTTTCAAATGCAGCAGAGCCCTGTGGGAATGTACCGTCAGCAGCGTCCTTGAATGTTGAAACAGGGAGTGAATCACCCTTCTGTGCGTTGCAAGGAATCTGAATGTTGTTTACGTAGTTTTCAAGAGTCTTGTTAGCGCTTGTAACGTGAGCCATACCCATCTGAGTATCAGCAGCATTTGCCCATTCAGCAGGAATGTCAATCTTTACGATGTTCTGGTGGCCAGCGTCAATAGCGTTCCAGTTCTTTTCAACAACGTCCTGTCCCTTCTTGCTGTATGATGCCTCAGCAGCAGCCTTCATGTACTTGAGGGCATCTTCGAAAGGAATGATGTTAGCGAGCTTGAAGAATGCGGACTGGAGAATTGTGTTGATTCTTGTACCCATTCCTGTTTCTTCACCCAGCTTAACGCCGTTGATTGTATAGAAATTGATATTGTTCTGTGCGAGATATCTCTTAACCTGTCCAGGGAGGTGCTTTTCAAGGCCTTCCATATCCCAGATTGTGTTAAGAAGGAATGTACCGCCCGGCTTGATGTCGGAAACCATATCGTACTTGTCGATATAGCTCTGGTTGTGACAGGCAACGAAGTCAGCCTTGTTGATAAGGTATGTTGACTTGATTGGTGTCTTACCGAAACGCAGGTGTGAAATTGTAACACCGCCGGACTTCTTTGAGTCATAAGCGAAGTAAGCCTGAGCGTAGAGGTCAGTATGGTCGCCGATGATCTTGATAGAGTTCTTGTTAGCGCCTACTGTACCGTCTGAACCAAGACCCCAGAACTTACATGAAGTTGTACCTGCCGGAGCAGTGTCAGGGCTTTCTGTGATATCAAGTGAAAGGTTTGTAACGTCGTCCTTGATACCGATTGTGAATCTTGGCTTTTCTGTGTTCTTGAATACAGCGATAATCTGTTCCGGAGTTGTATCCTTGGAACCGAGACCGTATCTGCCTGTGAATACAGGAACATCGTTGAACTTAGTACCCTTGAGAGCAGCAACAACGTCAAGGTAAAGAGGTTCGCCCAGTGAGCCTGGTTCCTTTGTTCTGTCGAGAACTGAGATTCTCTTTACGCTGTCAGGAATAGCCTCAACAAGCTTGTCTGCAACGAAAGGTCTGTAAAGTCTTACCTTAACAAGACCGTACTTGCCGCCGTTAGCGTTTAAGTAGTCGATAGTTTCCTCAATTGTATCGTTAACAGAACCCATAGCAATGATGATGTGTTCTGCGTCAGCTGCACCGTAGTAGTTGAAGAGCTTGTAGTCAGTACCGAGCTTAGCGTTAACCTTGCCCATGTATTCTTCAACGATTGCAGGCATAGCGTCATAGTAAGGGTTGCAAGCCTCTCTTGCCTGGAAGAAGATATCAGGGTTCTGAGCAGTACCTCTTAATACAGGGTGCTCAGGGTTGAGAGCCTCGTCACGGAATCTCTGAACAGCGTCCATATCGATCATGTCGAGGAGATCAGCGTCGTCCCATGTTTCAATCTTCTGGATTTCGTGAGATGTTCTGAAACCATCGAAGAAGTGGATAAATGGAACTCTGCCCTTGATTGTTGCAAGGTGAGCAACAGCACCGAGGTCCATGATTTCCTGAGGGTTTGATGAACAAAGCATTGCATAGCCTGTCTGACGGCAAGCGTAGATATCGGAGTGGTCACCGAAAATGTTCAGAGCGTGTGAAGAAACACAACGAGCTGAAACGTGGATAACTGAAGGGAGCAGTTCACCAGCGATCTTGTACATATTAGGGATCATAAGGAGAAGACCCTGTGATGCTGTGTAAGTAGTTGTGA
>CAMCMW010000144.1 GCA_945876155.1 uncultured Ruminococcus sp.
TGTCTTGTTTGCGGACGGAGCGTTCCACAGCTGCTGACGGTTATATGTGTAAAGACAGCTGCTGCCCTCGTGCCCCACTGAGGAAACAACTTCGCACTTAGCATCTCCCCTGCCGCTCCAGTCGTTGACGCCGTTTTCAAAGTCCTCGGTAAAGCCCTCAGTCACATCACCGCTTTCATTAGGCTCGCCTGTTGCTGATACATCGTCAATATAGAAGTTTATCAGGTTTGACGGGGTTTCAAAGTATACGGTCACATTGGTGGCGTCCGACGGAACGGTGTAGTTTCCGCCCACCAGAGTCCACTCCCCTTTTTTCGCCTGAGTGTTTGAAACGGATTTATACTGCTCCGTACCGTTTGAGTCCTTATAGAGTATCTGAAGATTTATCTGCTCAGAATCATTTCCCTCGTCCTGCATTACGTAACCGCTTATGTAATAGGTCTTTCCGGGACGCAGTTCCTTGATTTTAGCACAGGCAGCACCGTGCCAGTTTTTAGTTCTGCCGGAAATGTAAAGGGATTTCTCTCCCGAATTTGCAGTCGTATCAACTACGCTGATTGCGGCATCGCCTCGTCCTGCCCAGCCGCCGTAGCCGTTTTCAAAATCGTCCTTGAATATCTCAACCGTTTCCGCCGCTGCGGTAATCGGCAGCAGTGCCGCCATACAGACAAGCATTGCGGCTGAAATCATAAGTGACATAATTCTTTTCCTTATCATAGTTTCCTCCTTTTGTTTAAAAAAGCCAAATCTTTTTATAAATTATAACTTATTTGATGTAAAATGTCAATACAAAAATGCTGTTTTTACAGCACAATTTTTCAATCAGAAATCAAAGTCGGATAAATTCAGACATCCTCCTATACAGATTGAAACAGTGAGCAAATTATGCTATAATAAATGCACTGAATTTATTATAATTTTTTTAATGCCCTTGCAGATACGCAAAGTAAACTTTGCTCCCTGCAAATCGGGCAATTATAGCAAAAAATCTTCGATTTTATGCTATAATAAATCATGCCTTTAATCACAAACAACAGGGTGAACCTATATGACGAAATACAACAAAAAGAATATATTTACAGCTATAATAATTGCGTCACTGCTCATTGTTGCATATATCTGCCGTATTCCAGGGCTGGCAAGACATTCCAGAGAGGCAGGACTTGTGCGTACTTTTATTTATATGACTTTGTACGTTGCATGGTGCTTTTCACTGCGCAGCCGTATCATACAGGTGCAGGCACGAAGATACCTTACCGCCATAGCCTCTCTTATGGTGTTCTGGTTTCTGATAAGGGCGGTAAAATATCACTTTATATCCCCGGAACTATATCCCGGTATCACACGGTATCTCTGGTACTTTTACTATCTGCCCATGCTGTTTATACCCTTGCTGTCGGTGTTCGCCGCAATGTCAATACGCCGTCCGGAGGATTACCGTCTGCCGGGTCGTACAGCCTTTCTCTTCATACCGCCGTCTGTCTTGTTTCTGATGGTGGTCACCAATGATATTCACCAGCTTGTATTTACCTTTCCCGGCGGTACTGTCCGGACTGATGATAATTACAGCTACAGCATCGGGTATTATCTTATAGCCGGTTTCCTGACTGTCTGTGTGCTGTCCACGTTTATTATTATGTTTGTGAAATGCAGGATACCCGGCAGCCGTAAGAGGATTCTTCTTCCGTGTATTCCTATATTCGTTCTGCTGCTGTATTTCGTACTGTATTATCTGCATACAGATTGGCTGATTTTTATTGCCGGTGACATGACAGCGGTGTTCTGCCTTATGTACGCCGCAACTCTTGAAATATGTATACGGTGCGGATTTATTCAGGCAAACACCCATTACCGTGAGCTTTTTGATGCCTCAACCGTAGGCGCACAGATTACTGATAACGAGTACCGGGTTGTTCTTTCCTCCAGGACAGCTGAACATTTCAGTACACAACTTCTCCGCCGGACTGAAAAAGGTCCTGTTATGCTGGAGGTTGGTCTGCGGATTTCCGGTACACCGATACACGGAGGACACGTTATCTGGTCAGAGGATATGTCGTCACTGCTGAGAGTGCTTGACGAACTGAGAGAGGCTAAGGAAAATCTGGAGGACAGCAACGGTATCCTGGAAGAAGAAAACGCTGTCAGAACCCGTGAAACGCACATTGCCGAACAGGAACGGCTTTACAATATAATACAAAGGGACACGTCACGGCAGATTCGCCTTATGGACCAACTTATAGGTCAGGCGGAATCCTCCGGTACAGACGAAGAAAGGGCAAAGCTGCTGAAAAAAATGCTTGTGACCGGCGCATATTTAAAGAGGAGAAGCAACCTTGTTTTCCTGTCCGACAAAAATCCCATGCTGGAGACACAGGAGTTTGCTCTTGCATTCAGAGAATCTATGGACAATCTTGAAATGTACGGAGTGACCTGCGGATTCCGTTCAGAGCTTACTGAACCTGTTCCGGCTGTACATATAATGGCGATGTACGATTTCTTTGAGGAAGTCACCGAGCGCTCCCTTGACTGCATGAGCAGTATCACTGTATATGCTGCAAAGACAGAAGACGGTCTTACTCTTACTATAAACACCGATTCCACTGCTGATTTTTCCGACCTTGCGTCCGATACAGTTACGGCAGTACAGGACGAGGATAACGAGTGGCGGCTGACTTTTCGACCCGGTATGGGAGGTGCTGACTGATGGGACGGCTTAAACGGAATGCGGTCAAAGAGGCGTTTGACAATCTGCCCAGCGGAGTATGTTTCTTTGACAAAAACGGTATTGTAACACTTTGCAATCATCAGATGCACAGACTTGTATTTGCACTGACAGGCAGAGATTTGCAGAGTCTGCCTGAACTCCAGGAGCTTTTAAACGGCAGTACTCCGGTAAACGGTATATTCGTACTTGATAACGGCAGTGCATGGAAATTTTCACAGGAGAGTATCACCACCCAGTACGGAAATACATATACTCAGGTAACAGCTTCCGATGTGACCGAACTGTACCGGAAACAGCAGGAACTTGAACAGGACAACAGGCGTCTTGCAGAATATGCACAGCGTATGCGCCGTCTTTCTGCCGATATTATCTCGCTGATACGTGAAGAGGAAACGCTTAATATGAAAATGCGTGTACATGATGATATCGGCAGGAGCGTTATTGCCACAAGGCAGTTTTTGCAGCAGAACAGACCAATAGAAGAACTTGACCTGACTGTATGGAAAAACGCTGTCCGTCTTTTAAAGCATGACAATGAAATCATGGACGAAAAAGACGCTCTTGCACAACTGATAACCGCCGCTGAGGGCATAGGAATCAAAATACACCTGAACGGAAAACTGCCTGAAAATACTCAGGCTGCACAGTTGATTATCACAGCAGTACGTGAATGTATGACAAATGCGGTGCGCCACGCAAAAGCCAGTGAACTGTATGTAAATCTGTCCTATGACGGCAGTATGTATTCCGCTGTCATAACCAACAACGGAGCAGTGCCGGAAGAGAGTATCACCGAGGGCGGAGGACTGTCCTCACTGCGTATGCGCATAAACAAAAAGGGCGGAACAATGAAAGTAAAAAGCAGACCGGTATTTGAACTGACAGTATCTGTTCCGGCAAAACTGGAGGGAACACTATGGTAAATGTATTGATAGTGGAAGATCAGCGTATGATACGTGAGACAATGGAAAACTATATCAGGCAGAGTGAGGGCTACAGCCTTGCCGGTTCGATTGCCGGGGCTGGTCTTGCGGAGAAATTCTGTGCATCAAACCCTGTGGACCTGGTGCTGATGGACGTATGCACCGAAAACGGTGAAAGCGGATTTGAGGCTGCCGGAATAATCAAATCCCGTTTTCCGGATATAAAAATTATAATCGTCACCTCTATGCTGGACGCTGGTTATCTGAACCGTGCAAAAGAAGTCGGGGCTGACAGTATCTGGTTCAAGGACGTAAGCCGTGTGGAGCTTATGACAGTAGTTGAAAAAACCATGAACGGCGAATCAGTCTATCCGGACAGAACACCCGAAGTGAAAATCGGAAACGCCTCCAGCTACGAATTTACAGAAGCAGAAATAAAGGTTCTCAGACTGCTTGTGGAGGGCATGACCTATAAGGAAATGGCAAATGCGCTTAACGTGTCCGTTGAGACTGTAAAATCACAGGTGGGCAGTATGCTGCAAAAAACCGGTTTCACCTCAAAAACCAAACTGGCTGCTATGGTAATGAGCAAGCGGCTTATCGTAAACGGATTCTGAAAATAAAAACAACTCTTATCCCCCATTTGGGGGATGCTTTTTTTATGGAAATATAGTATAATAATCGTATAATGTTATCTCTTTTTACAAAATCGGGATAAAGGAGGTCTTTACATGAAAAGAAAAGTTTTTGAACGCCTGCTTTGCCTTTCCCTGTCAGCGGCAATGCTTCTGGGCGTATCACTTTCCGATAAAAACGAGGTTACAGCGGCAGGAAATTTTGATGCAACTTTGACAATAACTGTCCCAACACCGGGAGAAACTCCTCAGCAGCCGGCAATAAGCGGTTCTTCTCTGGAATATGAAATACTGGGGTATATCTGGGAGGACGAATGCTATTACTGCGGCAGCTACAGTACATATATATCAGATACGGAGTTTATGGACTGGTACACCGGTGTAATTGCTTTATCGGGCGGCAGTCTCGGGAATAATGCACTGAAAACATTTGCAGACGGACACAGGTACAGGTTAACAGCAGTTGCAAAAGCAAGTGATTTTTCTGCACCTTCGGGCACAGAGGGCGAAGTTACCTGCATTGACGCTGTATCGTCAGAAGAAATCGGCTCAGGCTCATGCTCTTTAATGGCTATGTCAGAGCTTATGGCAGAAATACCGGAGGGCGTATCATTGCCGTCCTGCATTACGGAAAATGATACCCTTGTTATGTTCGGAGATATTCCAGTCATGATATGCGCACCGGAGGGACATGAACATACATGGGGCGAATACATCTTTGATGATGAGTATCACTGGAGAGTCTGCACAGAATGCGGAATTGACCTGGAATACACAAAATCACACCACTATGTCAGCCATTCAGCTACTGAACCGTGGACGGTAACAAAAAATCCTACTGCAACCGAAACTGGGCTGTGGGAGAAAAAATGCGGCGGCAGTTGCGGCTATGACTATGACAGCGTTGTTGTTCCCTGTAAGAACGACCAGACTGTTGTAAACTCCTATGAAGAGCTGAGAGAGGCACTTGCAAAGGGCGGAAAGCAGTGGATTACCGTTGAAAAAGAGTTTGATTTC
>CAMCMW010000145.1 GCA_945876155.1 uncultured Ruminococcus sp.
AAGCACTTCCTTGAACACCCGGTTAGCGGAGAAGTGTTCAGCTGTAATTTAGGAGAATAAAAATTTGGATTCTGAAAATTTTGTAATAGAAATGAAAAGTATTCAGTCCATATATAACGACAGGACTGAAACGGAGCTTACGACTGCCGGAAAATTCAGACGAAGTGACGACAAGTATACGATAAGCTATCTTGATTCTGAGGCGACCGGATTTGAAGGCTCGGAAACTGAAATAACCGTTACCGGAAACAAACTTGCCTCCATTATAAGGAGAGGCAGTTCAAGCTCAGACCTTGTAATTGAGCCGGGGAAAAGGCACCACTGCCATTACTCCACTCCATACGGTGAAATGGTTATCGGAATTTACACTCACACAATTGAAAATAAGCTCAGTGAAAACGGCGGCAGCTTATACATGAAATATACAATCGACATCAACACAAGCTATATGTCGGACAACGAAATAATAATGAATATCAAGGCGGCACCCCATACCGGCGGCTGATACCGTACGGGCGTTACCTTAAAAAAGCACAGAAAGGCTGGTTTTACCAATGGCAGACTTATTAAAGCTTGCATCATCACAGGCAAGGGAAATAATCCTCGATTCCTTAGGCAGACTTGTTTCCCTGGGAAAGGCTCCGGCTGAACCTCTTCCGGATTTTATAATTGAAATTCCTACTGACAAAAGTCACGGCGATTTTGCGGCAAATGCGGCAATGGTCATGGCAAAGGCTTTCAGACTTGCACCAAGAAAAATAGCAGAGCTTATCTGCGAAGAGGCTGTACTTGACGGTACATACTTTGAAAGAATGGAAATTGCAGGTCCGGGCTTTATCAACTTTTTCCTCTCGAAAAAATGGTTCTCAGCAGTTGCGGACACTGTTATATGCGAGGGCGACGGCTACGGCAGAACAAAGACTGGTGCCGGAAAAAGAGTACTGGTTGAGTTCGTTTCCGCTAACCCTACAGGCCCTATGCACATCGGTAATGCAAGAGGCGGAGCGATAGGCGACGGTCTTGCAGAGATTCTTGACTGGGCTGGCTACAGCGTTGAAAGAGAGTTTTACGTAAACGACGCCGGCAATCAGATTGAAAAATTCGGCAAGTCCCTCGACCTGAGATATATGCAGCTTTGCAGTAAGGACGGTCTTGCTGTTATGGCAAAGTCCGGCAACGAAACTGATAAGATATGCGAGGCAATATACAACGATTCCGAAACATTCCCTATGCCGGAGGACGTTTACCTGGGAATGGATATTATTGCCCATGCCCACAATTTCTTTATGGAAAACGGTGCAGGTCTTTCAAAACAGCCGGAAGAGGAGCGCAGAAAACAGCTTGTTGCATACGCTCTCCCGAAGAATATCGACGGTCTGGAAAAAGACCTGGGCAAATACCGTATCACCTATGATACATGGTTCCGTGAAAGCACTCTCCACAATGACGGTTCTGTAAAGAAAATCGTTGAGATGCTGACTGAAAGAGGCTACACCTACGAAAAAGAGGGTGCGATATGGTTCAAGTCCTCTGAGCTTGGTGACGAAAAAGACAGAGTTCTCGTCCGTGCAAACGGTATCCCGACCTACTTTGTACCGGACATTGCCTACCACTACAACAAGCTTGTGACAAGAGGCTTTGACAAGGCGATTGATATTTTCGGTGCAGACCACCACGGCTATATCCCGAGAATGAAAGCCGCCCTTACTGCTCTCGGCGTAGATGCGGACAGGCTTGACATCGTTATCATGCAGATGGTAAATCTTGTGAAGGACGGAGAAAAGTACAAGCTTTCAAAGCGTTCCGGAAAGGCAATTACCCTTTCAACTCTCCTTGACGAAATTCCGATTGACGCTGCAAGATTTTTCTTCAACTACCGTGAACCGAATTCACATTTTGACTTTGACCTTGACCTGGCAGTTGAAAAATCTTCCCAGAATCCGGTGTTCTATGTTCAGTACGCTCACGCAAGAATATGCAGTCTTATTACTGCACTGAGAGTTTCCGGATATGACGTTGAGTCCTACAATGCGGAGGAGCTTGACATTCTGGACAAGCCGCAGGAAATCGAGCTGATACGCCATCTTGCGTCACTTCCGGAGGTTATCGACAGCGCCGCAAAGACCTACGACCCGTCTAAAATTACCAAATACGCAGTTGAACTTGCGACCCTCTTCCACAAGTTTTACGACGCCTGCAGTGTGAAAAATGCTGAAACAGAAGAGCTTAAAAAAGCAAGACTTGTACTCTGCCGTGCTGTACTTCAGGCACTCAGAAATACTTTATCAATATTAAAAATTGACAAACCGGAAAAAATGTGATATTATAGTTATAGTACAAGTTACAGTTCAGTTACAAATGATTAATCGTTTGTAAGAGATGACATTTTATAAAAGTTTAAAAACCCCTGAAATGCTTATATCTTAATATCCTGTGTGTTACAATTTGTAATATATCAGGTTCGTGAAAAGAAAAATAAAACAGAAAGGAATACCCCTATGTCTAACAGATTATTTCAAGGTCTTGTACACCAGATGAGAGACGCTGTAAACGCCGTTATCGGTGTTGTGGACGAAACTGCTACAATTATTGCCTGCAGCGACCTCACAAAGGTCGGAACAACAAATGAGTTTGTATCTCTTGACCTGAATGACTCCCATGATATTTTCATTCGTGACGGATATACCTACAAGCCTTTCGGCTCAAGAGTTAAGCCGGAATACGCTGTTTTTGTGGAGGGCGTTGATGACAATGCCGCTAAGTACGCCACAATTATGGCTATAAGTCTGTCCAACATCAAGCAGTATTACGACGAAAAGTACGACAGAAACAATTTCATAAAGAATGTTGTGCTTGACAACGTTCTGCCGGGTGATATCGTTATCAAGGCGAGAGAACTGCATTTCAATGCTGAGATAAGCAGAGTTGTATTTCTCATAAGAATCGTTTCAGCAAACGATATTTCCGCTTACGACGTAATCCAGAACCTCTTCCCGGACAAAAACAAGGACTTCGTTTTCAACATCACAGAAAGCGACATCGTGCTGGTAAAGGAAATCAAAAGCACAGTTGACTCAAAAGACCTTGAAAAGCTTGCCCGTTCTATTTCCGATACACTCAGCAGTGAATTCTACACAAGAGTAAATGTGGGAATCGGTACTGCCGTTGTGGGTGTAAAGGAACTTGCACGTTCGTTCAAGGAGGCACAGATGGCTCTTGAAGTCGGCAAGGTTTTTGATACGGACAAGAATATCGTAAGCTATGATAACCTTGGTATCGCAAGACTTATCTATCACCTGCCTACGACTCTCTGTGAAACATTCCTGCACGAAGTATTCAAAAAGGGAAGCATCGAATCTCTTGATCACGAAACACTGTTCACGATTCAGAAATTCTTTGAGAACAACCTTAACGTTTCTGAGACATCAAGAAAGCTTTTTGTACACAGAAATACCCTTGTTTACAGACTGGAAAAAATCAAAAAGCTGACAGGACTTGACCTCAGGGAATTCGACCATGCTATCATTTTCAAGATTGCCCTTATGGTTAAGAAGTATTTATCCGCAAACCCGGTTAAATTCTGATGAACTGCATGGGACAGATAATTTACGCCGGATATTTCCGGCTTAAAGGAAGGTGTCCAGATTGGTAGAACTGAAAAATGTGTCAGTCACCTACTCAACAGGTGTTGACGCACTTAACAATGTAAGCTTAAAGATAAATGACGGAGAGTTTGCTTTTGTTGTCGGCTCATCAGGTGCCGGAAAAAGTACTCTTATCAAGCTTATATTAAAGGAAATTGACGCAACAAGCGGAGCTGTTATGGTCAATGACTATAACCTCAGTACACTTAAAAGAAAGAAAATTCCTGAGTTTCGCAGAACTATCGGATTCGTCTTTCAGGATTTCAGACTTATCCCTTCAATGACAGTCTACGAAAACATTGCTTTCGTACTCCGTGTTATTGACGCACCGAAAAAATACATAAGAAAAAGAGTGCCTTATGTAATAAGTCTTGTGGGACTTCAGGAAAAATCCAATTCATATCCGAATCAGCTTTCAGGCGGTGAGCAGCAGCGTGTTGCCATTGCAAGAGCGCTTGTGAATGACCCCCAGCTGATTATTGCCGACGAGCCTACGGGAAATATTGACCCGGAGCTTTCCTATGAAATCGTTGACCTCCTCAAGGGTATAAACGACTGCGGTACAACCATTCTTATGGTTACCCATGAGCATGACCTTGTACGTCATTTCGGCGGAAGAATCATTAACATAGATTCCGGCGAAATCGTCTTTGACGAGGTGATTGGAGGGGTCAATGATGAAGATTAGCGGTATAAGATATCTGACAAAGCAGGGTTTTGAAAATGTGTGGAAAAACAGAATGATGGCGTTTGCGTCATTTTGCGTACTGCTTGTTTCAATACTGCTTGTGGGTATTTCAATCCTTTTTTACATCAACATCAATTCCATGATTGGCGGTGTTGAAAACAAAAACGAGGTAATCGTTTATCTTGATGACAACACAACCAATGCCCAGATACTGGAAATGCAGACGCTTCTGGGAAATATGGACAATGTGGATAAGGTTGAATTTTATTCCAAGGACAAAGCATTTGATGATATGAAAAAAAGCATGAATGAATATGAGGAACTTTTTACCTCCCTCGAAGGGGACAACCCTCTTCCGGATTCATTCAGACTTAAAATAAAGGATATTGCACTTACATCTGAAACGGTTACTCTTATCAATGAGCTTGACCATGTATACTCTATAAGAGCCGCTTACGATTTCGTTAATATTCTTACGGAGATGAAAAAGATTGTAACTCTTATAGCTTCTGCTATTATTATTGCCCTTGCTATTGTTTCTATGGTCATTATTTCCAATACAACAAAAGCAAGTGTGTTTGCAAGAAGAAATGAGATCAGTATTATGAAATACGTTGGTGCGACCAACGCTTTCATTCGTATCCCGTTCTTTGTTGAGGGAATGATAACCGGTATGGCTGCCGGAGTTGTTGCTACTGTTATAACATGGATAGGATATGACGCAGTTGTAAATCTGCTTACTGAAGAGGTAAATATACTTAATATTATCGGTACGGGAAGTATTCTTCCTTTCAGCGATATTATTATAAAGGTGGCACTGTCATACATTATTTCCGGAGCAGTTGTGGGCGCTCTGGGAAGTGTTCTCAGTACCAGAAAGCATCTGAACGTATAAAGGCAACACCGCACAATTAGCAGCTGCGCCTTTGCCGCACATCTGCTTGCAGAT